>JBILVU010000181.1:0-10218 GCA_044370285.1 Prosthecobacter sp. | reverse complement strand
GCGCCCCCAACAACGGCTACCTCGTCACCGGCGCACCTGCGACGAGCACCATCACCAATGACGACACCTTGACCGTCACCCTCAATCAGGCCGTCGCCCAGGTTGATCCCACGAATGCCACCACGATCAACTTTACCGCCGTCTTCAGCGAGGCCGTGACCGACTTCGATGACGCTGCCGATGTGACCCTCACCGGCACCGCAGGCGCTACGACGACCGTCATCACCGGCGGCCTGACGACTTACAATGTCGCCGTCAGCGGCATGACAGGTTCCGGCACCGTGATCGCCAGCATCCCGGCCGCTTCCGTGATCAGCGCCGGTAGCGCCGCCAACGCCGCCTCCACCAGCACGGACAACACCGTGACCTACGACAACGTCGCGCCTGCTCTCGCCAGCGCCATCGCAATCAGCGATACCGCACTCAAGATCGGCGATACCGCCACAGTCACCTTCACCTTCACCGAAGCCGTCACCGGCTTCGACTCCGCCGACCTGACCGTGCCGAATGGCAGCATCCCGAGTGTCACCAGTGGCGATGGCGGCATCACCTGGACGGGCACATTGACCCCAACAGCGAGCATCGAGGATGCGTCCAACCTCATCACCCTCGCTCTCACCGGCGTAGCCGACATCGCGACCAACCCCGGCATCGGCACGACCAACAGCCCGAACTACGCCATCGACACCGTGGCTCCGACCGTCGTCTTGACCAGCCCAGCTCCGAACCCGACTCCGAATGTGCCGATTGCCGTCACCGCTCAGTTCAGTGAGACGGTCGTTGGGTTCGTTGCAGGCTCAGTGACGGTGGTCAATGCGACCGTCAGCAGCTTCGTCGCGGTCGATGGAGACACCTACACCTTTAACCTGAACCCCACCGGCTCCAACTTGATCGTCACGGCTGACATCACCACTGGAGCCACGCAGGACGTCGCCGGGAATAACAACATCGCCGCCACGCAGTTCGCCCGCACGATCAATGCTGCGCCGGAGATCACCGTGCCTCTTGGTGCAGGCGGCAGTGGTCCTCCTGTGCTCTACGGCATTTCCAATGGCTACGGCGTAGCCGCGGATAACCAGATTTACGAAATCAATCCCGCTACGGGCACCATCTCCAATGCGCGTCAGGTGACATTGGCTGGCTTTACTGTTACGAATTCCCAATCACTGGCCGCCCATCCGACCACAGGTGTCCTTTATGGCGTGATTCAGACAACGGGGGGGGCATCGGCGCGGCGTCTGGTCACCATCGACCCCGCCACCGGCGTGGCGACTCAGGTCGGACCCTTCACCGGCGGACTGCAATTTGCCACCCTCGCCTTCAAGCCTGATGGCACCCTCCTCGGCGTCACCGGAAACGGTGGAACCACTCCCGAGACGATGTACACGATCTCGACGGTGGATGCCTCGGCCACGCTCCTGCTCGCCCTTGGCAATGGCGCGGATGGCGAAACCATCGCCTTCCACCCGAACGGTCTGCTCTACCACTCCTCGGGCAATGGCACCGCGCTCTTCGAAAGCGTGAACCTGACAACCAACGTGGTGACTCCCATCGGCTCGGCTTCCAGCGAGATGTTTGCCATGGGCTTCCACACACCGACCATGCAGTTCCTCGGCTCAGATATTTCCAGCAATCTGTTCTCGATCGACATCGCCACAGGTGCCCGGACGCCCATTGGCCTCATCAACGGCCCAAATGACAATCGCGGTCTGGCTCTCGCCGCTGCTCCTGGTATTCCCCTCCTCCGACTGACGGGCGTCACCACGGGCATCAATAGCCCCATCGCCACCGTGAGTGACGCGGAGACCGCCGCAGGCTCCCTCGTCGTCACCGCCACCACGGTGCCACCTGGCATCAACGTCACCAACATCGTCAACAACGCCGGTGCCGTCACCGCTGACGTGAGCGCTGACGCAGGCATGATCGCTGGCATCTACATCGTCGTGCTGAATGTCTTCGACGGAGCCATCAACACCACCGCCAACCTCACCATCGAGGTCAATAACGCCCCCACCGTCGTCGCCCCTGGCATCGCTGACGTGCGCATCACCATCGGTGAGGTGCTGGCCATCCCGCTCGGAGCCCATTTCGCCGATGTCGATCTGCACACGCTGACCTTCACCGTCTCCGGCAACAGCGTCCCGGCCAAGGCCAGCGCCAGCATCACCGGCGGCAGCAACGTCACCCTCACCGGCCTCACCTTCGGCACCACGGACATCACCATCCAGGCCGACGACGGCCACTCAGGCCTCGTCACGGATACCTTCCAGGTCGCCGTCGGCACCGTGGAACCCACTCCGGCGGCGTTCCCGATCACCTCGGTGCTTTCAGCCCCCGGCAGGCCCTACATTCCGAACCCGCAGACCGCCGCCTTTGACTTTGACGTCAGCATCACCAACACCACGGCCTTCAACATCAATGGCATTCGTCTCGTCGTGGACCTCAGCATGTATGATGCTCTGCCACCGCTCCAGCGGCCGCGCTTGGTGAACTATAGCAGTCCAGTCGGTGTCACCCCCGCCTATGTGGACTATCCGTATCCCGTGGCCATCGGTGAGACGGTCACCATGCGCCTGACCTTCTTCGTCTCGAGTCGTGCGCTCCCCGTGAACTTCGCCCCTGGTCTGAATGCTCTGAAGTATCCATTCCCATCGGATGTGCCGGGCCTCATGCCCGCTGTGCCCTTCGTCGATGCCACCATCCAGCTCAACACGGGTGGCACGGTGGTTCTCACTTGGCCGAGCGTCGTCGGCCAGTGGTATCGCATCTTCTACAGCGATACCCTTGCTCCGAATAGCTGGCTCCCCTCCGCCACTCCGCTGCGAGCCGAGTCCAACCAAACCCAGTGGATCGATACCGGTGCTCCCTTCACCATCGCTCCCCCTGGAGCCGCTCGATTCTACCGGGTCTCTCCGATCACACCTCCGTGAGGACATCACTGAATCACGAGAACGAAACCCGAATCATCTCCTCCCGTATGAAGTCTCTCTTCACCCTCCTAGTCCTCTCCAGCACAGCCCTTGCCGATGGCGGCTGGCGGTTTTCCGCCGGTTACGCCCCCATGATCGGCCTCAAATCGGAGTTTAGCGGCTTCGGGAACTTCACCAATCCTTTCCCCGTTCCTGCACTCGCCCCTACGGGCAGCTTCATCTACCAAAACGGCAGCGTGCAGACCGACGTCAGTGGCAACGCGGGTGACCAAACCACCTTCTTCTCCTACACCAGCGCCGCACAGATCGCCGGTGGCAGCCTCAGCTTCACGACCCTCACCGGAAACCTCCCCCAGGCTGGCAACGCTGCTGAAAACGCCATCGCTGCCGCCGCCGGCTTTGAGTTCAGCGGATACCTCGAGCTCGGGGCCGTAAAGCTCCCCTTCTTGCGGGATCAAAATACCACTTGGGGCATCAAACTCGGCTACCAGTTCGCCAATACGGACATCCACAACAGCGACACGATCAGTTCCAGCCTAGGCACCATCACGGATACTTACACTCTGGCTGGCGGCATCTTCCCTCCCGCACCCTATACCGGCCCTTTCAACGGCGTCGGACCGCTTCTCAATACAGGCCTAGGTACTGTCACCCGCACCGTGGATGGCAATGGCACCACCGCCACACTCGCTGGTAGCCGTAACCTCCTCGTCAATCTCCACATCCTGCAATTCGGCAGCTACATGGATATCCCCGTCGCCGAAAAGCTCGATCTCATGCTCGAAGGCGGCTTCCTCCTCGGCCTCGCCAGTGGTGAATACGACTTCAACACCACCGTCAGTGTTCCCGGTTACGCTCCGCAGACCAGCGCGGGCAAAGGAAGTCGTAATCGTGTCCTCCCAGGCTTCTACATGGGCCTCGGCCTGCGCTGTCCCATTACCCAGCGCCTCAGCTTACAGGCCAGCGCTCGCTATCAATACATGCGCCAGTTCGACATCACCACCAACGGCTCCACCGCCAGCCTCAATTTCGACTCCGCCTTCGTCCTCAGCCTCGCGGCGGTTTGGAAGTTCTGATTTTCTCGGAGAAAGACGTCGGGTCGGGTCGTTTCAGCGCCGTCATGCGCTTCGCCTTCCTTTTTCTTCTTTCGGCTCTCGTCGTTCAGGCTGCTTCGAGGCCAAACGTCCTCTTCATCTATGCGGACGATCAAAACTACCGCACGGTCGGCTGCTACCCAGAATCCTGGCCGTGGGTGAAGACACCGAACATTGATGCGCTCGCGAAAAACGGTGTGCGCTTCCACGCGGCCTACCTCGGCTCATGGTGCATGCCTTCGCGGGCCACGCTGCTCACCGGACGCCATCCGCATGCCATCGAGAGTATGTCGATGGAAGGCCAGTATCCCGGCAGCAAATACGATCCGGCCAAAACGCCCTTCATTCCCGCCGAAATGCGGAAATCTGGCTACCACACGGCGCAGATCGGTAAATGGCACACCGGCACCGACAGTGGCTGGGGCCGTGATTGGGATCATCAAATCGTCTGGAACCGCCCGAAGCATCCCGAGAACGCCGGGGCCTATTACGAGACGCAGATACTGAGCATCGACGGCGTCGAAAAGACCGTCGAAGGCTATCCGGCGGATAACTACACCCAGTGGTCCATCGATTACATCAAAGGCAAAAACCGTGATGCATCCAAGCCCTGGTATCTCTGGCTCTGCTATGGTAGCATCCACGGCCCTTCAAAGCCTGCGCAGCGTCATCTCGGCAAGTATGCAGGCTCGCCCGTCGAAGTGCCTGCGGACATCTTTCCGCCTCGCGAAGGCAAACCCGCCTATCTCGACAAGATGCAGGCCTGGGCACGCGGTGCGGATGGTTATCCGGTCACCGGCAAAGGCGGCGAAAAATTCGGCGAGAGCAAAAAGGGCAAGCGCTACGACGAGTGGGTGCATCAGATGAACGAATGCGTGCCCGCCATCGATGAAGGCGTAGGTCAGCTCATCGCTGCGCTCAAAGAGACCGGCCAGTATGACAACACGCTCATCATCTACACCGCCGATCAGGGCTTCAGCATGGGCCATCACGGCTTCCGCACCAAGCTGGCTCCTTACGATGCGAACTACCGCTCACCGCTCATCGTCAGCATGCCGAAACGTTTCCCCACCGGCCAAGTCTGCGCCACGCCGGTGAACGCCACCGACCTCATGACCACGATGATCGCGATGATGGGCGTGAAAGCCCCGCTCGCCGTTCACGGTCGCGATTTGACGCCGCTGCTCGAAAACCCATCCATGGCATGGCCGCACGCCTGCCTTTACGAACACATGGGCAATGAATACGGCAGCACCACCACGGAAACGATCCGCCTCCTCCGCCCTCAAGATCATTATCAAGGTGTGCCGATGTACACCGCCCTCGTGCAGGATGGTTTCAAGCTCATCCACTACCTCGATGGCGAATCCGGCGAGGAGTTTTACGATTTGAAGAATGATCCCGAAGAGCTGCGCAATGTCATCACAGCCTCCGAACATGCAAAACGCCTCACGCAGATGCGTGAGGCGTTGCAGGCGGAGTTGAAGCGCACGGAAGCTGGCTTTGCCGAGGCGGTGAAGTAGCTCAAACGGAGCTCTCGCGGGCCTTGGGAGCCGGAGGAGGTGTTTCGCGGGGTCCACCTTCGGGCGAGCGTGGTGGGCCGCCTTCACGACGTTCGAATTGGAAGTCTTGACGCACGTTGTCGAAGAGGCGGAGCTTCTCGCGGAACTTCTCCGGCACGGCCTGGCGTTCCGCATCGGTATTCACCGGCCAGCTTTGCTCCTCACCCTCCTTCGGACGGGCGATGAAGGTGCGTTTGCCATCTTCGTTCTTGAGCTGGTATTCGCCGGAGTCATCACGACGGAGGATGTTCGCGGCGCTGTGGGCCTCGACGCGGGTCTCAGAGCGTTTTTCGCCATCGCGGGGGCCTGGGCCGCCGCGGCGATCACCTTCATGCTGTTCACCATCACGGCGTGGAGGCTGTGAGTTGGGCATGGGGCCTTCGCGTCCGCCGCGTCCCCAGTCCTGCATGCGCTCTTGATACTCACGCATCTGCCTTTGGACCTGCTCCATCTGCTCACGCATATCCTGGCCGCCACCGCCAAAGAAGTGCTGCATCTGCGGCGGCATGCCGGGGAAGCCGCGTGGCTTGTGATGTGATTCATTGGCTGGCATCATCCTCTCGGCCAGCGTGACGCTGAGTTGCGTTTCCTTGCCACCGGTGATGACGGTGAGGGGCACGACATCGCCTTTTTTCTTGCTGCGCACGAGTGTGAGGAGCTGCTCCATGTTCACGAGCTGCTGATCGGCAAACTTCACGAGCACGTCATGCGTCTTGATGCCGGCGTTCTTGGCGGGCGAATCGGGCATGACCTCATCGACCATCAAGCCGAAGCCCTCGGGCAGGCCAAACTGGCTGCGCAGCTCGACGGGCACCTCTCGCGTGAGCACGCCCATGTAGGCAACGGCCTTCTGCTCCGCCTCACCGCGGTTTTGTGGTCGGGATTCCGGTGGTGGAGGCGGCTTGGGAGCATCGGGAGGCAGCGGCGCGGTGGGCTCTTGCGCACTGAGCGCGGTGGCGCTGGCGGCGAGAGCCAGCAGGAGGGTGTGGTGGAGTTTCATGGTGGATGGGGGTGGATGGATGGACTTACTGAAAGCTCACTGGCAGCACGAGGGATTGCTCACGCGGATACTCGACGATGACCTCGGCTCCATCGCGTGGGTCGATATAGACGTGGCGCTCCGTGCCACGGACGCGGACGTGCTTCTGCGGCATGCGATCAGCGGTGTAGCGGATGCCTTCGTCCTGCACATCGTCCCATTCACTGATGGTGGAGACGGGCATGACGCCGGATTGAGGCGCATTGACCGTCACGGTGGGCTGTGAAGTGGATGCCGGTAAGATGATGCTGCTGGAGAAAGCGCTCATCACCGCGATGGCGGCGGCGGCACCGAGGGCGGCGTAGGTCACCGGTGCCAGCCAACGCACAGTGTGGGGGCGTTTCGTTGTTTGCGAGAGCCAGCTCATGTCGAGACGCAGCTCTTCCTCGACACGGGTGCGCAGCTCAGGCGAGACGGCGGCGGGCGCGAGGCCGCGGAGCAGGTTTTCGAGTTCAGGGGCGTGGAATTCAGGTTTCATAAGAGAACCTCCGATTGGGATGTGAAGGGCAGGACGTTGAAGGCGGTGGAGGCGGGTTGTTCGCTGGTGACGAGCTCGTCGCGGACGGGAGTGAGTTTCTTTTGCAGGTTGTTCAAAGCGTAGCGGTAGCGGCCTGCGATGGTGTTGATGGATTCGCCGGAGATGGCGGCGATTTCTTTGAAGGTGAGCCCGCCCCAGAGGTGCAGGGTGACGACTTCGCGCTGTTCTTTGGAGAGGTCCTGAAGGGCGTTTTCGATGATCTCGGCGGTTTCACGCTGCTCGGGCGGTGAATCAAAGCAGGGAGCGTTTTCGCCAGCGATGGCTATGTCGGATTTTCCTTCGCGAGTCACACGGCGGTTATCCGAGCGGCGCTGATCGAGGGCGATGGTGCGGACGGCGGCGTAGAGCAGGGGAATGTGCTGGGCATCGCCATCGGGAAACCGTCGCCACCAGCGAACGAAGGCCATCTGCACGACGTCCTCGGCATCCGCTTTCGTCTGAACGAGCTGGCGGGCATAGAGGACGAGCTGCGGAGCGAGCTGGTCAAAGGTGCGTTTCCAATCAAAGGCAGGGGCCATGCGAGGAGGCGTGGGTTTCAGAAGGGGCTTTCAGGGGGCTTAACGGGCACGCGAGGTGTTTTTGTGTGCTCGATGGAAATTTTCAGGGTGGAGTGGCTTCGCAGGCTCAAAAACACGCCACGCGGCTTGCCAGCGAGAAGGCTTCATCGTTAAGTACCATGAAATTTTATGCCGGAGAGCTTTTCAGACTCAAACCAGAGCCGTTTTGCCCAGGAGCAGCAAGAGCTGAACCTGCGCAATGCGCGGATGGGGGCGTGGTTTGTGATGATCCTGGTGCCGCTTTGCTGGTTCCTCGATTGGATGGCCTACCCGGAGCGGAAGTGGGAGTTTTTGGTGCTGCGGTTAGCCTGTGCGGCCTCGTGTGTGCCGCTGCTTCTGGCGCTGAATGGTTCCTGGGGCCAGCGGTGGTGCCGCGTGTATCCCATCGTGCTGCCGCTGCTGCCAGCCGTGATGATCGCGGGCATGATGTATCTGAGCGGCGATCCGGGCAGCGGCTACTATGCGGGACTCACGCTGTGTATCGTGGCCACGGCCTTTGTCTTCCATTGGACCTTCCGAGAGATCGGCATCACGCTGGCGCTGGTGCTGCTGGCCTACTTTGCCTCCACCCTGCCCAATCTCATCGGAAGCACGGATGAACGAGCTCTGGGCATTTTCGTGAACAACACCGGCTTCATCCTGCTGAACTGCGTGGTGCTCTACTTTGGCAGCCGCCAGCATCACGCGATCCGCCTGCGAGAGTTCGCCGCGCGTTGCAAGATCGAAGACCAGCGTGAAGAGCTGGCCGAGCGGAATGCGGAGCTGACGGCGACATTGAAACGCCTCCGCGAAACGGAATTGCAGCTCGATCAAAGTGAGAAGCTGGCCTCCATCGGTCGCTTGAGTGCGGGCATCGTGCATGAGATCAACAACCCGCTGAACTATGTGAAGTCGGCGATCTTTCTGCTTAAAAAGAAGAGCAAGAACATGCCGGAAGATGTGGCCGAATCGGTGAGCCGCATCGCCGCAGACATCGGCGAGGGCATTGACCGAGTGGCGGCCATTGTGAGCGATCTGCGTACCTTTGCCCACCCCGAGAATCGCGGCTGCCGCCCGGTGAATCTTCACGAGATCACGCGGAAGGCTCTACGCCTGCTCAACAAGGAGATCGGTGATCGCAGTGTGACGCTGGTGGATGAGGTGCCGGAGGGCCTGATGGCTCAAGGCGATGAAAATCATCTGATTCAGATCGTGATCAATTTGATCCAAAACAGTCTCGATGCCCTCAATGGTCGCTCGGAACCGCAGATCCTGCTGAAAGCATTCGAGAACGAATCCCATGTGGAGTTAATCGTGCGAGACAACGGCTCCGGCATCCCGCAGGCAAACCTAGCGAAGATTTTCGATCCGTTCTTCACCACGAAACCGGTGGGGCAGGGGATGGGCCTGGGGCTGAGCCTTTGCTTCCGCATGATCCAAGGCATGGGCGGTGAGGTGAGTGTGGATACGGCGGAGGGCAGCCACACGCAGTTCAAGATTAGTCTCTCTAGGCCGGTAGCAAAGGCGTGAATGAGGCACTCGGGTAGCTGCCGTGAGTCTGCCTGAACAAAAATGGGAGCCTCGCGTCCATGCATTCTGCGCGATGAGACGGCTCGATAAGCTGCCAAAATCGAGCTTGAAGTCGTTAGAAACTTAAGAAACACTAAATAACTATGAACTCGAAGCCTTCTCCCGGCCGCGCCACCCGCGCTCTGGGCCTTGTCCTCCTCTTGAGCAGCACGGCCTCCGCGCAGCAAGGATACTATCAGCAGCCCCCGCGCTACACGCAGCCGCCGCCGAACTACTACAACTATCAGCAGCCTCCTGCTCAGCGTGAGAGCCCTCTCGATATGATCCCGAAGATCGGGCAAAAAGTAGGCCAGTGGGTGCGCCGCACCTTTTACGGAGACCAGGGCTATGCCCAGCCGGCTCCGAACTATGGCTACAATCAAGGGCAGGCCCAGCCGCGCCAGTATTCAGCGCCACCGCCTTCCTCAGGTTACTATCAGCAGCAGCCTCCGTCCTATCCTCAGCAGCCGCGTTATCAGGCACCGCCCGCTTCCACGGGCCAGCCGCGTTACAACTACCCACCGCAGCAGCCACCGAGCACCAAGACGCCGCCACCGCCTTCCACTTCAAAAAGTACTTCGAAGGGCAAATACACGCCGCCTCGCATTGAGGCACCGAAATCAAAGCCTTCTTCATCGTCCTCCAAGAGCAGCACCACGACGAAAAAGCCCAAGACTGAGCCACCGCCTCCGCCGCAGCCCAAGGAACCCGAGGTCGTGACCACACGCCGTTCGGAGACCACGAAACCCAAAGAGGAGCCACCGGCCAATTTCCCTTCATCGAGCAATTCAGGCTCCTTCTTGAAGGGCAAAAAGACCGGTAAGCCAGGTCGTGTCATCAGCCCCTATCCGCCTTACAAGGAACTGGACATCACCGGCCTCGATAGCGGCTCGCTCGCTCTCGATCCCACGACGCAGAAGGTCTTCGAGGTGCCTTGAGGCCTCGCGAAA
>JBILVU010000051.1:0-37506 GCA_044370285.1 Prosthecobacter sp. | reverse complement strand
CGGGGCGCTTTTTTTGGCATGCCATGAGCCTTCATTTTTCTGATTCGGGAAAAAAGATGGCTTCTGGCCTGTGCTTTGCTTGTAGTGGGATAGCGGCTGGTGTTTGGGTGCTGGCCGCACCACCAACCATGGCCAGTCAAGGATTCCAGCAGATACAGTCACAGAAGCTCGCCATCGGGCCTCAGATGCAGCAGAGCTTGCAGATTTTGCAGGCTCCCACGCTGGAGCTGCGCCAAATCATCCAGCAGGAGATCGAGGTCAATCCGGTGCTCGAGCTGGAGGCTCCCGAGACCTCCCTGGAGGATGCCATCCCGGACGATCCCGATGATCGCAGCGGCGGTGACGAGGACATCTCTCAGCTCACGCAGATGGACGAGGAATGGCGCGAATACTGGCAGCAAAGCCGCCAGCAGACGGCCGCCCGCCGCAGTGATGATCAGGAGCGCTGGCAGTTCATGATGGACTCCATCGTGGCTCCCACGACGCTCCAGGAGCATCTCGTTTCCCAGCTTCACACAGCAGATGTGAAAGACGCCCGCATCGCCAGCCATGTGGAATATCTCATCGGCAATCTCGATGACCGTGGCTTCCTCAACGCCCGCATCGACGACATCAGCCTCCAGCAGGCCATTCCGATTGATGAACTGCGAGAGGCCAAGCGCTTGCTCCAAAGCTTTGACCCCGTCGGCGTCGGCTCCGAGGATCTGCGTGAGTGCCTCATGGTGCAGCTCGACCGTTTGGGTAAACGAGGCACGCTGCCCTGGCGTGTGCTCGATCAGCACCTCGACGATCTCGCCAACAAACGCTATCCCGTCATCGCCCGAAAGCTGGGTGTGCCCGTGGAGCAGATTTCCCGCGCGGGCGACCTCATCGGCACGCTCGATCCTCGCCCTGCACAGCGCTTTGCCGTTTCGGATAACAACTACGTCACACCCGATGTCGTCGTCGAGCGGCTCAATGGGGAGTGGGTGGCCGTCATGACGAATGATGACCTGCCTCGTCTGCGCATCAGCAATACCTACAAGGACCTCCTCAGCCAGGCGCAAAGCACCGGCGAGGTGCGTGATTATGTGCGGGATAAGATCCGCGGGGGTAAATTTCTCATTCGCTGCATTCACCAGCGCCAGCAGACCATTCACAAGATCGCCACGGAGATCCTCCGCCATCAGCGTGACTTCCTCGATAAGGGGCTCGGCCATCTCAAATCCCTCAACATGGCTACCGTGGCCGCTGATGTGGGGGTGCATGAGACGACCGTCAGCCGCGCCATCGCTGGCAAATACATCGCTACGCCACACGGCGTCTTTGAACTGAAGTACTTCTTCACTCACGGCGTGAAGACGGATTCCGGCGAGGACATGAGCAACACGAGCGTGAAAAACGCCATCTCCGAGCTCATCAAGCAGGAGTCCAAGCATAAGCCTCTCAGCGATGACAAGCTCGCCGCCCTCCTCGATAAGCAAGGCATCAAAGTGGCCCGTCGCACCATCGCAAAGTATCGCGAGGCTCTTGGCATCCTTCCCAGCCATCTGCGCAAGGAATTCAGTTCTCCGCCACCCAAGGAACCCAAGGCTCGGAAGTCCAAGAAGGAAGCCGCTGAGCCAGAGGCATCCGAAGCCTGATACGTTTAACCCGCCGGAGCATCGAGCGCCCGAAGGTAATCGAAGGTGTAGAGGCCGGTGTTGTGCCCATCGCTAAAATCGAACTGGATGGCGTAACCGCCAATGATGCGCCAGTCGCGCACGGTGACGCCGGGGAAGTGTTTTTGATTCGTTCCGCCGATCTGGCGGCCGAGCAAATCACGTTCGCCTGTGTTTTCGGCACTAGGAGAAGCGGCACGCAGCTTTTCCATCGCGATGAATTGCTCGTGACTATCACTCCAGATGATGGCGACTTCGTTTCCGATGAGTTCGAGGCGAGCGGGAGACATGGGCATGAGAGAGTTTTGAGCTGGATGAAGGAAAAGCAAAAGGGACGCTCGAAAGCGTCCCTTTTGAAGGTGATTCTGAACTCGGCTGAAGATTAGCGGGAGTAAAGTTCGACGACGAGCTGCTCGTTGGCGATGGGGGCGATTTCTTCACGCACGGGGGCGCGGTTGACGGTGCCCTTCATGGCGTCGCGATCGACGGTCATCCAGTCAGCGCTGGGACTGCCAGCGGTCATTTCGAGGAACTTGCCCACGAGCTGCTGGGAACGAGGAGCGGCCTTCACGGCGACCACGTCACCGGCTTTGCACTGGTAGCTGGCGATGTTCACGACCTTGCCGTTTACGGTGATGTGGCGGTGGGCGACGAGCTGGCGGGAGGCGAAGCGGGTGTTGGCGAAGCCCATGCGGTAGCAGACGTTGTCGAGGCGGAGCTCGAGCATCTGAAGCAGGATCTCACCGGTCACGCCTTTGCGGCGCTGAGCTTCGGCGAAGAAGCGGCGGAATTGCTTTTCGAGCACGCCATATTGGAAGCGGAGCTTCTGCTTCTCGATGAGGGCGGTGCCGTATTCGGAAGTCTTGCGGCGGGTGTTGCGAGCACCGTGCTGTCCCGGGGGGAAATTGCGCAGTTCGAGGGCTTTGGAGGGGCCGAAAAGAGCCACACCGAAGCGGCGGGCGATTTTTTCACGAGGTCCAGTGTAGCGAGCCATGAGTCAGGTTTGAGGGAAGGGGATTCGAATTAAACGCGGCGGGATTGCGGCGGGCGGCAGCCATTGTGTGGGATCGGGGTGACATCCTTGATAGCAGTCACTTCGATGCCGAGGGCCTGCACAGCACGCACGGCGGACTCACGACCGGAGCCAGGACCATTCAGACGAACTTCCACTTCACGGAGACCGTGACCCATCGCTTGGCGGCAAGCGTCTTGAGCGACGACCTGGGCAGCGTAAGCGGTGCCTTTACGGGAGCCGCGGAAGCCCATCTTACCAGAGGAGGAGGAGCCGATCTTAGCACCCGTCTTGTCCGTGACCGTGACGATGGTGTTATTGAAGGTGGCTTTGACGTGAACGATACCTGTGGAGACGTTCTTCGAACCCTTGGCCTTGATGATCTTGGCGCCTTCTTCCTCGCCTCCGATCTCTGCCCAGATGCTCTGGGAGACCTGGCGGTCACCGCCGGTGGGTTGCTTGTCAGCCGCAGGAGCGGCGGCGGGTGCGGGAGCAGGGGCGGCGGCAGGAGCGGCCGTTGCTTCAGCAGGGGATGCCGGGATGATTTCGTCAGCCATGGTAGGTAAAGTGCGTCGCGTTGAGGGTTACTTGGAGGCTTTCTGAGCGCCGACGGTCTTACGCGGACCTTTGCGAGTGCGGGCGTTCGTATGAGTGCGCTGGCCGCGCACTGGAAGGCCGCGGCGATGACGGTGGGCGCGGTAGCAGTTGATGCCCAGGATGCGTTTCATGTGCATCTGGATCTCACGGCGAAGGTCACCTTCGATCGGAAGCTTCAAACCCTGGATGACCTGCGTGATGAGAGCGATCTGCTCATCGGTGAGCTCACCGGCACGCGTGTTCGGATCAATGTTCGTCGCAGCAAGAACCTTGCGGCTAATGGGAAGACCGATGCCGTAAATATAAGGCAGCGAGTATTCGATCTTTTTGTCGTTGGGGATTTCGACTCCGAGCAGGCGGGGCATAAGACGTGGTTTGTGAGGTGAAAAGCGGATCAACCCTGACGCTGCTTATGGCGTGGGTTTTTGCAGACGACACGGACGATGCCAGCGCGACGGATCACGCGGCATAGTTCGCAGAGGGGTTTGACGGAAGAGCGGACTCGCATTGGAAAGAAAGATTGCTGAGGGGGAGAAACAATCAGGAACCCTTGCCGGAGCAAGGGGGCGGGATGCCTACCACAGAAGAAACCTCGCGCAAGCCAGATTTTCACAGTTTTCCGGTGCGTTCCGGCCTCTCTTGCCCATAAAGAGGGGCGCATGAAAAACATCCTTTGTTTTGGAGATTCAAACACCTGGGGCTTCATCCCGGAAAGCATCACCGAGAGCCATCCTCGGCGTCACCCGCATGATGTGCGCTGGACGGGTGTGCTGGCCCGCGAGCTCGGCGAAGGCTTCCGCGTGATCGAGGAAGGTCAAAATGGCCGCACCACCGTTCACGACGATCCTTTTGCCCTCGTTCGAAATGCCAAATCCATCATCCCGGCCATTTTGGAGTCTCACAAGCCTCTCGACCTTGTCGTGCTGATGCTCGGCACCAACGACCTCAAGAATGTCTTTGGTGTCTCGCCCTCCGAAATTGCCGTCGGGGCTAAAATCCTCTCCCAGACGATTTTGAGCAGCGACGCCGGTCTCGCGGCCAAACCACCGCGCCTGCTTCTCCTGTGCCCGCCGACCGTCGGCCAGCTCTCCCACCTGCCTGACCTCGAAGCCAAGCTCACCAACGCGCATGCTCGCAGCCAGCAACTGCCGAAGCACTACGAAGCCGTCGCCGCCGCCCTAGGATGCGCCTATTTAAACACACAGGAAATCGTCACGCCGAGTCCCGTCGATGGCATTCACCTCGATGCAGCAGCTCATCAAAAGCTCGGCCTCGCCCTTGCCGCGAAAATCAAATCCCTCTTTTAAATCATGACCTGGCTCGAACGCATCTATCCCGCCCTCAAGCCCTGGCTCTTCCGCCTCGACGCCGAGAAGGCGCACTCGCTTACCGTCAAAATGATGGTCATCTCTCACAAGCTGGGGCTGCTCAGGCCGCTCGGATCGGGCCAGCCGGTCCCATGCATGGGTTTAACCTTCCCAAACCGCCTCGGCCTTGCTGCAGGCATGGATAAATCCGCTAGCGCCGCCGATGCGTGGGCTGCGCTTGGCCTAGGGCATGTCGAGGTCGGCACGCTCACCCCGCGACCCCAGCCAGGGAATGCCAAGCCGCGCCTCTTCCGCCTGCCGGAGCACAACGCCCTCATCAACCGCATGGGCTTCAACAATCCCGGCATCATCAGCGCCGTGAAGCGCCTCGAAAAGCGCCGCTCGAAGGCCGTCGTCGGCGTGAACATCGGCAAGAATTTCGACACGCCGAACGAGAACGCCGTGAACGACTACCTCTACTGCCTCAAGGCCGCCTACGGCACCGCCGACTACATCACCATCAACATCTCCAGCCCGAACACCAAGGGCCTCCGCGATCTCCAGGCCGAGGATGCCGTGCGTCATCTGCTCACCACGATGAAAAAGGAGCAGGCGGAGCTCAAAGCCGAGTACGGTAAAATGGTCCCGGTGCTCGTGAAGATCGCTCCTGATCTCAACGACCTCCAAATCGAGTCGCTCGCCCGCGTCATCAACGAGATCAATCTCGACGGCGTCATCGCCACGAACACCACCATCGCCCGTGAAGCCATTGCCGGGCACCGTCTGGCGAATGAAACCGGCGGCCTCAGCGGTGCTCCCGTGCGTGAGAGATCCTCTCTCGTGCTGCAAGCCTTCCGCATGCTTTTGAAGCCCACCATCCCGCTCATCGGTGTCGGCGGTATCGTCGAAGGTTCGCATGCGGCGGAGAAGGTCCAGCATGGAGCTGAGCTTGTGCAGATCTACAGCGGCCTCGTCTTCCGCGGACCCGCCCTCATCCGCGAATCCCTCGCCGCGCTTTCCACGAAATAAACGCCATGCATACGCCCACGATTGAAACCCGCGAGGAGATCATGTTCTTCGACACCGACTGCGGTGGCGTCGTCCATAACATCGCCTACCTGCGCATGATCGAGACCGCCCGCACCCGCCTCGCCGCGAAGCTCGGCATGAAACTGCGTGAGATGTCCGAGACGCAGATTTACCCCGTCGTCGTTCGCACGGAGATTGATTACAAACGCCCCGCCAAGCTCGGCGATGAGATCGTCATTCACGGACGACTCGAAACCGTCGAGCGCGTGCGCTTCTGGTGTGCCTTTGAAGTCCGCCGCCCCGCCGATGACTCGCTCCTCATCACCTGCCGTCAATCCCTCGCCCTCGTCCAGATGCCCCAAGGCCGCCCGATGCGCCTGCCAGATGACTGGAGCGAGAAGTATGCTCACCTGATGAAGAAGTGAGTCTGTTCGTAGTTCGGGCTTCAGCCCGTTCTGCGGAGCTCCAAAGACGGGCTGAAGCCCGAACTAAGAGCGAAAACCGTCCAGAGGTCAGAGTTCAGAGTTCAGAGTTCAGAGATGAAAGCAGAGGGTAGCCCATATTCGCCCCATATCCCTTCAGGCTAACACACGTCGAGGACCACGCGGGGCGGTCCGCCAAAGTGCTTCTCTAGCACCGATTGAAATGACGGCGTGACCACGGCCATCCGCTCCCAGCACTTGCCGCAATCCACCACCACTGCACAGCGGTAGGTCACCCCGCCCATGAGCGGGCTATGCTTCCCGGTCATGGGGTCCCGATACACCCCGGCATGGCGGGCATACTCCACCGCACCTCCGCAGGCGTCACAGGTGCTGGGCAGCCGGAGTGCATTGAAGACATAACGGTCGGGAGACTCCATCTCCGCGAGAGCGTGCCCGCACGAGCATCGCAGGTTCTCGATGGCATCGATCACCTCCGAGGTGCGATAGATGGTCTCCTTGGAGAACTCCAGGGTCAGTTCATAATACACCCATTCGTCAAAAGCAGTCTCGGAAAGCGGATACCTCAACCCGCTGTCCTTCAGATCCGGGATCGTCCACCGGATGCACATGTCCTCGGCTGTGAACATGGGGAAAATCTCCTCGATGGAAGCCAGCGCCACCCGAGTCCGCCGGTCCTTTGTGGCCACATGCAGGCGCACATGGTTGTCCGGGGTGGGATCGGCCACATAGCCAGCGATCAGCAGCTCATTAATCAGCGCCCGCAGCGCGGGTTCATCCGGGCGGAACAGGCTCGAACCCGGCATGACATAGAACTGCACCTCAACTCCCATGGGACTTGGACGGGGCAGGCGGAGCCAGCGGCTTGCGCCGCATGCGCCAGAAAGTAAGGCCGGCCACCAGCCAGGCCGGAATGAAGATGAAAGGAGCCGCCATTAGCACCACAAAGTCGGGCACATGCGCATGGCTCGGCCCGATGCTGTACATCAAGACCGTCATCACCACCGTCGTGATGACGGCGGCGTCGAGCGGCTGCCGCCAGTTCAGTGCTCGGCCCCGGTCACGCGCCCTGGTGCCCAGCGCATGCGTAAACGCCACCGACAGCACCACGAGGAATAGCAGCATGGGAAGGGCGTTCATGAGTCACCAAAGGGTTGAGTGGAAGAAGCACGGCCTGCCTCAGGCGCGGCGGCGGCTTGTGAATAGAAACCTCGCGGTGTTCCAGCCCCCGTCAACCACCCATCTCCACCACGAGGGCGGCAGGTTCCTGAGACCGCCATTCTTCGTTCGTAGTTCGGGCTTCAGCCCGTTCTGCGGAGTTCCAAAGACGGGCTGAAGCCCGAACTACGAACGAAGCACCGTCCACAGCCAACGGCTTACTGTCCACCGCTCACGGGCTTCGAGGCGGGCTCGCGGAGCTGGAGTTGTTTCTCCTTGCCGAGATTCTTCAAAAGCGTCGCCGGCCATTCCCAGGAGGCTTTGTCCTTCGTGTAGATGACCACGCGGGTCTTATCCGCAGCCATGGCGACGGCCTGTGGCAGGTCGAGGCTTTTAAGCACATTGAGCAAAGCCGGGGCAGGGGAGAAAGCGCCGTCCACGGTGCCATTGTGAGTTGTGGGAAGGTCGTGGAGGTCGAGGCGCTTGATGCCATCGGTGAAGAGGCTGGCATAGACAGCGTCGGCGGCCATGTCGCGGTGCGCTTGAATCCACAGCGGGGTTTCTTTGAGGCCGCCGATGCCGCGGATGGTCTCCACGGCCCGATGAATGTCCCACACACGCATGCCATCCACAGTTTGCCCGAGGAGGTAGAAGCGACGCAGCCGCTGCGTTTGCGCTTTTTCGCTGCCGCTCCAGGCGGTGGGGCCGATGCCACGCGGGCACACATAGGCCATGCCCCATTTGTTAGAGGTGAACATCTGCTTCTCCTGCTCGAAGGCCTTCTCATCATCCGGCAGGCCGGGGAAGGCCTCCATGAGCTTGCCAAAGCGCTTGTGGTAGGTGGCGCAGAATGCGTCCCAGCCTTCCTCATCGAGCACATTCAGCGCCACGAGCTCCAGATCCTCCGGGCGCAACCCATCGCGATGCGTGATGAAGATGCGAAGGCGGTAACCGGACTGTGGCTCGAAGTCGAAGGCGGACATCTCGATGCCATCCCGCACCATGCTGCCCTCCTGCACCGCATTCACGCCGCCCGCGTCCTGTGGCCATCCACGAAAGGTCTTTTCGCTGAGCGACTTCAACCAGCCATCCTTCACCTGCTGCCAGTCCTTCTCATTCGTCGGCGGTGCAGGAGCCTTGGCCATCGGCACAAAGGTTTCGTCGATTTTGGTGTTTCGCTCGTCCTTCGGCAGCTCGGTAAAAACACGCAGCGCCTCCGGTTCCAGCCTCTTTTTCGCGCCTTCGTCGATCACCTGCATCGGCTCCGCGCCTTTGAGATGGCGCTCCATCCAATGAAATGCGCCCATGTTCAGCGGCTGCAAATCTTTGTGCGGTCCCTCGGCCACTTGCAGACCCAGATTTCCTTCCACACTGAGCATCTCATACACTCGCCGCACGTCTTGGTAGAGGCGGAAAACGCCGTCGATGGGGAAGATCGTGTCCTTATCTGTGTTCACCACCAGCAGCGGACGCGGTGCAGCCAGGGCCACGAGGCGTGAAAAGTCCCAGCGGTAGGTGTTCACGAAAAACATGCAGTCGCAATGGCCCTCGATGCAGCCGTCGATCACCTGGTTTTGCAGATCGGTCACGCCTGCGGTGGGGGCGCTGGCCTTGATCCGCTCGTCCAGCGCCGTGATCCACCACGAGTAGGCTCCGCCGCCGCTGCGGCCGGTGACGCCGAATTTCGTCTTATCCACCTCGCTTCGCGTTTCGAGGTAATCCAGCGCTCGCATGCAGCTCCACGCTTCCAGTCCGGCGGGCGTGTAGCCACGCGAATACCACCACCAGCGCCCCTTGCTGTAGGTGCCATGATGCTCGCCGCGAATCTCGCCGAGCTGCACCGTGTCGATGATCAGGCAGGCATAGCCATGACGGGCAAACCATGCGCCGTGATGCTCGTAGCCCGTTTTGTTTCCGAAGCTGATGCCGTCCTTTACCTTCAGCGCATGGCCGCAGACATACAGAATGGTCGGCAGCGGCTTCTCCACCTTCTCCGGCAGGTACAGATTCGCCGTCACATACAGACCGGGCATGGACTGGAAGTGCAGTTTCTCCACGAGGTAATCCTCGCCCTTCACCTCGCCCGTTTTGACCGCATTCAAAGGCGTGCGCTCCGGCATCGGATCCAGCCCCAGCATCTCCGCGAGCTGGCGGCGATACTCCGGCGCTTTGTTTTTCCAATCGTCTGCGTCTTTGATGTCCGCCACGCCGCCGCTTTGTGCTTGCTGCCGCGTCTCGCTGGCGAAGTAAGCGTTCAGCATGCGGTTCCCCGGCGTGTCCGGCGTCTTCTCCGGGTAAGGAGATTTCTCGCAGAGTGTGGCAGCGGCAAAAAGAAAGGCGGAGAACGTGAATCGCATGGCTGGACTCAAACGGACGGCGCGGCTGGCTATTGCCTCCGCGAAAACTCGGCAACAAATGCCTTGCATCCACACTCAACTGGCTATGATCCGCGCCCTGCAAAACGCAGCCCCTGCTCGGGTGGCGGAATTGGTATACGCGCAAGACTAAGGATCTTGTGCCGAAAGGCTTAAGGGTTCGAGTCCCTTCCCGAGCACCACCCCTTGTAAAATCAAGGGTACCAGGGCCAAGAGATAGAAGTGCGTGTCGGGCCAATTTTTTTTCGGTGTGCAATTCGTGTGCAATTTTGGCGGCTGATCGTGACGCCAGCTAGGAGTTAGATAGGTGGCACCCAGGCAGAGCGCCTCCCTCACCTGAATCATCGATCGACCCCGATACAGCCGTTTAGAGTTTTCAAACACGGCCTAGCTTCGGCAATAAAGTGCCACACCGTCACTTGTGGCCATTCGCTGGTCGGTCCTGCAATTACCCTTCCTTTCGCGTTATAATAATTTGAGCACCCAGGGCTTATCCTTGGTTGTCTTACTCACCCACCATGCCTCGGCGAACCCATTATTCGCCCTGCATCGACCGGGTCATCATCTGCGCGTTGTATCATGAAGGCCGGCGCTTGCGCCGTCCCATGACCCGACTGGTCAACGATCTCCTTACCTCCTGCCTGCGCGGCACGGAGGGCTGGGGCATCGCCGCCAAGCAGTTGAGCGTCCCGGCGCAGGGCCGCACCCATCAGGCTGGCTCCCCACGCTAGCCGAACCACGCTGCCACTCTGTTCCCGGCGCACATCACCCGGTCTCTCTCACGAGGGGCCGGGTGTTTTGTTGGCGGGCGTCATGGCGGCTTTTTCACAATCGCAATCCACCATCCACACACAATCCAAAAAGGACATCATCATGGCAATCAAACTCAGCGCCAATTACAGCAAGAAGCTCGGCCTGCCCCAATACAGCAGCCACAGTTTCAGCGCCTCCGTCGAAGTAGAGCTCACGGACATCACCCAAGCCGAGGCAGAGATCCAAAAGCTCTACCAACTCCTGCAGCACTCCGTTGACCAAGAGATCCAGAACCCCGGCTACATCCCGGACGCCAATGGATCGAATGGCTCCAACGGCCACCACAACCAGCCCCAGAACGGACGCACCTATCAAATCAGCGGAAACCGTCGTCCCTACCCCAATGGGAACAACGGCCAACGCCCCCAGGCCAAACCACAAGGAGAGGTCTGGAACTGCACCGCCGGCCAGAAGGGCTTTATCCAGCGCATCGTGAACGAGAACCAAATGCAGATGCAGGACGCTGAGGATCTCTCCCAGCAGCTCTATGGCATCGGCGTGAGGGAACTCGACAAGATGCAGGCCAGCCAGGTCATCGAGGAACTGCTCTCCAAAGCGGGCAAGTCTCCGAAGCAACACCGCTGGCAGCAACGCCAACCCCACACCACCCAACACGCAGCATGAACCCCACCGCTGAAGCTCCCCCACAACCGGAGCGCAGCGAGAAGGACATCATCCGGTCATTGCAAGAGGAGGTTTCAGCTTCGCGGCTGAGCCTCTTTTTGCAGTGTCGGCTGAAGTTTTATTATCGCTACGTTCTCCGTCTCAAGAAGCCCAAGACCGCCTCCCTGCATGTCGGCAATTCGGTTCACTCCGCGTTGAAGGCATGGAGCAAGGCCCGATGGCTTGATAAACCGCTCTCGCTGAGGGAATTGCACGACGCATACACCAAGGCATGGGCGGACATCTCCGAAGGTATGGTTCTTTGGGAGACCGGTGAGGAAGAAGAGGAAAAGACCACGGGCTGGCGTCTCTGTGACACCTACATCCGGCAATGCGGTTCGATGGCGAACATCAAACCCGACGCCGTGGAAGTGTCCGTGGAAGCCGACCTTTCTCAACACGGTCTGCCCCGCCTCATCGGCATCCTCGATCTCGTTCAAGAAGGCACCATCATCGACTTCAAGACGAGTTCCTCCACCCCCAACCCATCCTCTGTCGAGCACCTGCATGAACTCCAGGTGAGCAGCTACGCCGTCCTCTACCGTCACAACACGGGCAAAAGGGAAACCGGCATCGAGCTGCATCACCTGGTTAAACTGAAGAGCCCCAAACTCTGCGTCACCGACCTTCCTCCCATGACGGAACAACAGGAACACCGCCTGTTTCACCTCATGGACACCTATTACGAGGAACTGGGTCGTGCCGAGTTTTATCCATCGCCCAGCTTCGCATGCATGGGCTGCGAGTTCTTCGGTGAATGCAGGCGCTGGCGCTAAACCCTCAAACCCACACACCTCATCATGAAACATCTCCTCATCCTCATTGCCGGCCTGCTGCTGCTTTCACCGGCAGCTCAGGCAGGCTGGTTTTCCAATGACCCCGATCCCCTGGCGCAAGCTCAGGAAAAGATCGTGGCTCTCGAAAACACCATCAGCGCCCAAATGACCACGATGAACCGCTGGCAAATCGCTACCGGTTCACTGGCGATTGGTTGTGTCATCCTCCTCATCATCGGTGCCGCCCTCGGTGCCAAAACCCGCCAATACCATCATGAATCCACACGACGACTGGGACGAACATCCCCACCACCATCACCATCCCTCAACGGCCGCAAATCCCCATTCGTGGATGAAGAGTCTGAGGGGCATGCTCATTCGACACTGGCGGCCTGAAGCTCTGTCATCCCCTAAGGTTGATCGTGACCTGCCCAAACTCACTGCCATCGAAAGAGCGGCGGAGGTGATGAGGTTCACGTTCAGCCGTCTGGAATATGCGCTCTCACCCCTTGGACATCTGAGGGAGTTCGTGAAGCTCAATTTCCGGCTCGCCTTCGCCATTGCCATTCCAGCCCTTCTCGTGGCTCCTTTGGTCACACTTGCCCTCAACCAGTTCAAAGAATGGATCACCATCCTCACGGAAACGATGAGCAGCTTCGTGTTGTTCCCGCTTTCCGTGGTCCTGAGCATCATCCTGGTCTGCGGCATGGTCTATATCGGTCGCAGTGTCCTTGAGCTTCGCATGCGGTCTCAACAACGGCAGGGCTACTACTGAAGCCCCCAACCAACCCAAAGAGCCGGATGATCTCTCACAGGATTGTCCGGCTCTTTTCATTTCAACGAACATGGAAAACACCACCACCCTCTATTATCGCGAGGGACCATCCGACAAAGTGTATCAGGCCAGTATTCGCCCCCAAGGAGAAGGCCACATGGTTCACTTCGCTTATGGTCGCCGCGGTTCTACCCTCAACACCGGCAGCAAGACGCCATCACCGGTGTCCTATCCCATCGCAAAGGACATCTACGACAAGCTCATCAAAGAGAAGCTGGCAAAAGGCTATCTCCCTGGCACTGACACTGGAAACACCCTTCCACCAGCCTCACCCAAAAAGCACAGCGGAATCCAGTGCCAGCTCCTCAACCCCATCACCGATATTCAGCTCGATCAATTCCTGTTTCATCCCGATTACTGGATGCAGGAGAAGCTCGATGGACGCCGCCTCATCCTCAAAAAGCAAGGTGACGAGATCACGGGCATCAACCGTTTGGGCTTTCCCACAGCGGTTCCAGAAGCCATCGTCCAAAGCGGCAGCCAGTATCCCCGTGACTTCATCCTCGACGGTGAGGCCATTGGCGATCACTTCCATGCCTTCGACCTCCTCACCATTGGTCCCGAAGACATGCGTCCCCTGGGCTTTTCCGTGCGCTATTTTAGGCTGCGGGATATGCTCAGGAGCTTCAATCATCCTTACATCCACGAGGTCGAATCGTTCCTGTCTCCTGGATTGATGCCCATCTTCACCCGGCTCAAAACCGAAGGCAAAGAAGGCGTCGTGTTCAAAAACAAGCACGCGCCTTACATCCCCGGCAGGCCCAATTCAGGAGGCACGCAGCTCAAATTCAAGTTCTGCGAGACCGCCTCCTTCATCGTCACCAAAATCAACGACAAGCGTAGCGTCATGTTGATCCTGTTTGACGGTGAGAAAGTCCGCTCAGCAGGCAACGTCACCATCCCGCCCAATCATGACCTGCCCAAACCAGGGGATGTCGTGGAATGTAGTTACCTCTATGCCTTCAGGGAATCAGGCTCCATCTACCAGCCTGTGTTTCTCGGAGTGCGTGACGACATCCAGCACACGGAATGCACCACGGCCCAGCTCAAATACAAACCCACATGAGCCCGGACCTGAAAACCGCCCTGAATGATCTTGCCGAGGCCATCCAATCCATCGCCCTCGGAAGTGTGGAATCCGTCGTCATTCAGGAAGCAGGCCAAGCCCTGATCCGAAACTGGAACGACCATCACGACATCAAGATCGACGAAGAGCTGGCACTGCAACTCTGGCAAACCCGACAGCCCAGCCCCCAGCTTGTGTAAACTTTTCCACAAGCCCCTAACCCCTCGCTGAAAGCCCCTGTGTCCTTAACCGGCGCGGGGGCTTTTGGCATTCAACCCCACACACTAACATGAAACCTATCCCACTGCCCATTGCGGAACTGAAATCCGCCCTCTCTGGAATCGGCAAGGTGATCAATCCACGAACCACCCTGCCGCTTCTCCAACACGTCAAAGTCGAACGCACCAACGATGGCTGGATCGCCCTCACCGGCACAGATCTTGACCGCTTTGTCACCATGCGTCTCGAACATCCCGCCGAAGGTCCTCCCTGCTCTGTGCTGGTCCCTTTCGACCAGCTCCAGCAGCTCACAAAGAACTGCGGACGGGATGAACGTCTCCTCATCGACCTCACCGAGCATGGCCCGGTCATTAAATTCGCCCTGGCTGACAACCTCGGTGAAACCAAGGTCAAGCCCATGCCTCTGAGTGAGTTCCCGGAGACTCCTCGCCTTAAATCGGAGCCCATTCCGATGCCACCCTCGCTTCGCACCACCATTCACGAGGCGATGAACTGCACGAGCACGGACAGCACACGCTACGTCCTCAACGGCACCTTCATCGACGCCAGCAATCCGAATGGGTTCTACGTCGTGGGAACAGACGGCAAACACCTCTACAGCGCCAACTCGTTCACCCTGCCCATCAATAATTCCATCCTCATTCCGAATCACAAGTTTCTCGGATGGAAGGAGTTCAACAACGATGGCGAATGGCAGATGAAGGCCGATGACAAAAGCATCCAGCTCTCTTCGAGGCGCTGGCGCTTCATCACCCGTCAAATCGAAGGCAAATACCCCGACTGGCGTGTGACCATCCCCAACCCCAAGGACGCGAAAACGCACATCACGCTCGATCCGGCCAAGCTCGAAGCCCTCACCAAGCTCATCCAGCGAATCCCCTGCCACGATCCAGACCGCTATGAAACCATCGGTCTCGAATGGAAGCAGGGCCAATTCCTGCTGCTGGGCAAAGACAAGCACAACGAGCCCTGGACCCGTGTTCCCATCGCGGACGCCAAAGGCACCGGTCCTGACATCACCATCTTCATCAGCCGGCATTTCCTCATCAAGGCGCTCAGCTATGGCCTCAACACCATCAGCCTCATCGAATATCTCGCCCCGCTCCGGTTCCACAATCAGGGCAAGCAGATGATCGTCATGCCCCTGCGTCCTGGCGACTCCGCGTCAGCACCACGGCCATCACCACCTCCGGCCGTCCCCACCACAACAACGAGCAGGCCGGTCCCAATGCCGCCTGCTCATCAACCTCCACCCGTCCCCAAACCCATGATCCACACCCCCACCTCCGAAGGACCGCCTCCCAATGGTCCGAAATCCACCCTCGAAGAATGCAACGACCTGAGCCTCGCCATTCGCGACAAGTTCAACGATGGCTTCAACATGCTCCGTGACCTCGGCCTGAAACTGAAGCTCGCCAACCGTGAGCAGAAGACGAATGCCAGGGAAATCCACTCTGTCCGCTCCACGCTTCGGTCTCTCCAAGGACTGAAGTTTTAACCCAACTCCCATCCAGAAAGAGCCAGACCTGCCTTCACCGGTGAGTCTGACTCTTGTCGTTTTATGGCACGCATCTCGTCCATCGTCTTCGACAGGAACGAAAAGCCAAAGCGGCCCCCCCCCATCACCCAACTCGGCACCGTGAAAGTCGAGTGGCGTTATGTGTCTGGTGATCTGTGCTGGTTCACGAGTGGCAATCACAACGCCAAGAAACTCGTCGCTCCTGCCATCCAAAGAATTGAGCGCCTGGCCCAACAACGGTGACGCTCATCAACCCTCAAAATCTTGTCAGTTATGATTGCAGATCTCGCACCCCAAGCCCCCATCCATCTCCCACGTCGGACCCCGAACCTCCTCCTTCACTGCGGCGCTCATCACGTCGATTTGAAGGAAGTTCGTCACGTTCCGACACCCGGTCCAACCTCCACCTGGTGTCCCATCCCTCATCACCAGCTCATCTCCACGGTTCAAGAAACCCTCAAAACCACCCGTCTGCGCATCGGTACCCAAGCCCACAGCCTGACCCACGATGGCATGCGGTATTTTGGCCTCATGGAAATCCACGCCCAGAAAGCCAGTGACGACTATTGCTGGGTTCTTGGACTCCGGAACAGCCACGACAAGCAGTTCCCCGCCGGAATCGTTGCCGGTGCCAGTGTGTTCGTTTGCGACAACCTCTCCTTCAGTGGCGAAATCAAATTCGCCCGCAAACATACCCGGTTCATCGTCCGCGACCTACCGCAACTGGTCAGCCGCTCCATCGGACTCCTGCTCGCCAAATGGCACGATCAAGACACACGCATCGCCGCCTACAAAGAAGCCGAGATCACCGACACCGATGCTCACGACCTGATCATCCGTGCCACCGATGTGAACGTGTGCTCCAACCGTTTGATCCCGGAAGTGCTTCATGAATGGCGAGAGCCCCGACATGATGCCTTTGAGGGTCGTAACGTCTGGAGCCTGTTCAACGCGTTCACGGAGTCATTAAAAGACGGAAACCTCGCCGAACTGCCCAAACGCACCGAAGCCCTCCACGGTCTTCTGGACACGCACGTTGGCCTGTCCGCGTAACACCCCACCCCGCACCGGCTCACACCGGTGCGGGGCACTCTTTATTAGCTATGAGTTCCGGTTTGGAGGCTGAATAGTCTGTCCTCCTTGAATCGCTGTTGGTTTATGATGAACGTCATTTCGCCTCTCACTGGCAAACCATCATGATCCCTTTCGAGTCATCGTTTTCTTCGCACCTTTGCTGGGTAGCCTAGCGCAGGCCATGTCGGCAATCGTGATCTGGGTGACGAGGCGGGTGGTGGCCTCGGTGATGTCGTGCATGAGGAGGCGGACGCCGCAGCTTTCTGGTTGCGGGCAGGTGCAGGGGCGATGCCCGGATTGCCGGTGCACCAGGTGGGCGCGGTGGGACCTTCGAGGGCCTGAATGATCTCGCCGACGGTGATGTCATGGCTGGGGCGGGCAAGCAAGGCTTCGCCGTCTTTGCCGCGCAGCTTTTCGATGAAACCGGCCTGCTTCAGCTCGTAAAGATTGTTTTCTAGATGCTTGAACGGGAGCTTTTCTTTTTCGGCGAGCACGGAGGCGGGGTCGGCTTTGTGGCCGGCGGCGTGCTGGTATGCGTTTTCTGTTCACACAAATCATGAAATCAGACACCCTAGCGGTAATCGACAGCTGAAACATGAAGCGTTATCGCTGTATACAGGGCACCTGTGAATGTTTTCGCATGAACTGAGCAACTGGCATTCACAATCCTGGAATCCGCCGAGCCTGGAAGCCTTCGTAGCTGCGTTGAGTGTTCTTCCAGCGCGGGCCGTGGCCATCTCCGGTATCGAAGCGGAGGCCGCAGACGGTCATGAAGACGTGGACGCCTGGGCGGACGTAGATGGTGAGGTAGAGCCCCGTGCCTGGAACGCCAAAGTGTCCGAATTCAGTCGAGGCCATGGGCCGTCGCAAAAATCCCGAGCCACATAGCACATAGGAAAGCGAGCCCGAGCAGTCGTAGCCGTTATCCACGAGGCTGGCATGCCCGCCGCCGTATTTGTAGGGCATGTTCACCAGCGCGTTGGCGCACTGGATGATGCGGTGGAGGTAATACGGATGGTAACCTGTGGGATAGGCAAACTTGCCATCGAAATGGAGACCTGGCACCTGGCTATAGGCTGGTGGAGCTGAGCCCCGCCGCGTGGTCGATGAGGTGAGCAGGCCGAGCGAAAGAATGCTCAGGATGGTGCGCCGCCGGGGACGGCGGAGCGGGGTGAAGGCAGAGGGAATGCTTGGAGGATCAACCGCCGGAATGATCGAGACGGGTGGCTCGATGATGAGGGGTGAGGTCGGGTCCAAGAAGTTGCTGCCGGGCGCGTGTTCAGCAGGATTTGGCATGGAAGGAGAAGACGTGGAAAAAGGTTCGGGCAATGATGCCGAGGTCGAGTCCGAAGGACCAGTTCTGGCAGTATTCGATGTCGGAATGCACCCGCTGGCGGATCTCGATCTCGTCATCGATAGGACCGCGGAAGCCACGCACCTGCGCGAGGCCGGTGAGGCCTGGCTTCACACTTTGGCGCAGCGGATACTGATGGCAGGCGAGGGCAAAAAGAGCGTCATGCTCCGGCATGTGCGGCCGCGGGCCGACGACGGACATGGTGCCATCGAGCACATTCAGGAACTGCGGGATCTCGTCGATGCTCAGTTTGCGCAGCAGCGCCCCGCCAGTGATGAGACGCTTGTCACCCGGACGTGCCTGCTTGCCCTCCGTGCCATGGTTCACGATCATGGTGCGGAACTTCAGGATGTGGAATTTGCTACCGTCCGCGCCGGAACGCTCCTGCCGGAAAAACAGTGGACCAGGGGCAAACATCCGATGCATGATGCCCACGAGCAGGCAGAGTCCTGGCAGGATAAAAAGCACCACGGGCAGGCTGATGGCGATATCGAGCACGCGCTTCAGGAAGCGATGCGCCGGGCTCACGAGCGGATGCCGGTGGAGGCTGACGAGCTTCATGAAGGCATACTCGGCCACCTGGATGCCGTCCATCTCACCGAGGATCGGGTTCAAGTCGATGGCCAAATGCGTGCCATGGGATTCGCTCAGCAGTCTCAGACGCTCGGTGCGGGCCGCGTTGGTGGGCAGGCGCCAGATGACGAGGTTGGGCTGGTGGTTTTCGAGGGCTTCATTGAGTTCTTTTTCAATCGTATCGTCTTCGATGTCATCGGTGTTCGAGGTGAGCACCTCGCAGAGATGGATGCCGAGCATCTGCTTGTTGGAGAACCAGAGCCTCGTGTCCTTTTCCGAGGCCTCGTCACACACGGCGAGGATGCGCAGCTTCGGATGCACACGGGCTCCGAGAGCACGCAGGAGATGCATGAAAAGGTACTTGCCCGTCCACAGCGCGGGGATCAGCAGCATCAGGCAGAGCAGCAGCAGCTTCCGTGAGATCTCGTAGTCCCGCCACAAGGCCACATAGATGAAAAGCGTCACCGCGATGAAGAGACCCTGCGCGATGCAGGTGCTCAGACGACGGCAGTTGAGCAAATTCTGCATGTAGTGACCGTCACGCAGCCAGATGGCGGCATGCACGAGCAGAGCCAGCACGGCTAGCAAGGGGATCATCGCCTCCTTCATGGGCGGCAGCCAGCTCATCGGCACCGGATAGCTGTGCGGCGGTAGAAACCGGGCGAGCGTGTAAGCGCTGAAAAAGCTGGTGGAGATGGCCAAAGCATCGATTAGCACGAAAAAGGGCGTCCATCCGCGAACACGTTGGTTTAAAGAGTCTTGCATGCGGAACTGTTAGGTTCTCCATGTGATCCGAGCCACGTCGCCAGCGCTTAGATTGCAGTCAGCAAAGCCTTAACGAGCCATCAGCCTGCCGCCACGCTTTGAGGATGTCTCCGAAAGCCCACCCAGCAGCGCAGCCATCACCACCGCCAGATTTTGTAGCGCCATGATCTGGAATGGAAAATCGACCAGCGCATGCAGCAGCAGCGAAACCACCGCCACACTCACGCAGGCAAGCCCTGTGCGGCGATGGCAGGAAAGCGACTTGTCGGCATCTGTGCGCAATGCATCACGCCATTGAGCAAACATACGGCGCAGCGGCATCCCAATTCCGACAAGGAGCACAAGGCATCCCATCCAGCCCCACTCGGCAAAAAATTGCGCGTAATCGCAGTGCGCATGCCTCCACCAGCCAGGAGCCGTCACCGTATCGAGCGCGGCATAGTGCGGTGAGACGACTTCAAACGTTCCTGGTCCTGTTCCATTCCATCCGGCATCGTTTCCGATTCGCAGCGCCATCATCGCCGCATGCCTCCGCGCAGGATCATCGAAGCCGCGGGCGCTGAAGACATGCCAGCGAGACGCTCCCTGAGCCCCGCCGAGGAACCACGCGCACAAAACAACGCCAGCAAGCACAGCCAAACCCATCAAGACAATCCTCCGCATTCCGCCGCCATGATGACGCCAATGCACCAGATACAGCGCCAAAGTTAGCAGCAGCATCTCCATCAAGGCCAGCGCATGCCCCATCTTCGAGACATTCACAAACACCGCCACGATCTGCAAATTAAGGGAACCAGCAATGACGGAGACAAGCACATGCCGGGCCGCATGACGCATGCGGGCACGCAAGACACCGATCATCAGCCACACGCCAAGCGGCCAGGCGAGATTTAGATAAGACGCTGCATTGCCGTGATACCAAAACAGACCAAACACCGAAACCGGCGCATGCGGCACATGCCAGAAGACCACACGGTCCGCGTTCGTCTGCATCCACAGTCCCGTCACAGCGGCCAGTGTGCCTGACAAAGTGATCGCTGAGGCCAATACCAGCCTTCCAATGCGTTCACAGCCCAAATCCGCCGTCATGAGCAAAAGCATCATCGTGAGGCTCACAAAAGTCATCGCACGCATCGAGCGCCCTTGCTCCATCGTGCCAAAGGCCTGCCACCATTCCGCATCGAGAGGGTAAAGGCTGCCACTGGCCTCATCCACCATCGCGGATGGCACAAACGCCATCAGCCAGCCGTAAACGAGCAAGCCAATCACCAGCATCCACCAGCTTCGCGTGCCTTGCAGGCCTCTCCGGCTGAACAACAAGCGGTCCACGATCCACACCAAGAAACCGAGTAGCACCAGCGTCATCACCCACGGTCGGGTGGAGCACGGAAGACGTTCACTGGTGGCGGGCAGCAGGCAGATTGCGAAGGCTGCGCATAGCATCCAGGCCGGTTGGAGGAATCGTTTCATAAGGAACATCGTCAAGCTTCCTCATCCCCAAAAGCCTTCAATGAACCCTCGGCCTATCCGATCATAAGGGATGGCTTAGCCGCATCTAAGACCAAGGCGCGTGGAGTTCCTCCGAGCAGGTAGGACAGTTATTCAATTCCATTCCGCGCTGGCTGAGGCACCCCGCCTCCACCGATGGCGGCAGCTTGCCCGGATGGGATGTTCAAACCTTCACGACTCATGTGCTCAGATATGAATTCATCAAACCTCTCTGGAAATTCAACTCACCTCCTGAGCACCACTCGGAGCGCTTTCGCCGCCTTCTCAATCTTGGGATCACACTAAAGCCACGCGGATTTTCCCCATCTCAACCTAAACCTCTTATGAGAAACCGAATCCTTATCACTGGCGGCGCTGGTTTTCTTGGCTCTCACCTTTCGGAACGTCTGCTCGCCCAAGGTCATGAGGTCATCTGTGCGGACAATCTGTTCACCGGCCGCAAACAGAACATCGCCCACCTGCTCGATCATCCGCGCTTTGAGTTCATCCGGCATGATGTGACCGAGCCGCTGCGCGTCGAGGTGGATCAAATCTACAACCTCGCCTGCCCTGCTTCGCCGCCGCACTATCAATACAATGCCATCAAGACGATCAAGACGTCCGTGCTCGGTGCCATCAACATGCTCGGGCTGGCGAAGCGCACCGGTGCCCGCATCTTCCAGGCATCCACCTCCGAGATCTACGGTGATCCCGAGGTGCATCCGCAGCCGGAGAGCTACTGGGGCCATGTAAACACGATCGGCGTTCGCTCCTGCTATGATGAAGGCAAGCGTGTGGCTGAGACGCTCTTCTTTGATTACCACCGCCAGAACGGCGTGGACATTCGCGTGGTGCGCATCTTCAACACCTACGGCCCGCGTATGCTGCCTGATGACGGTCGCGTGGTTTCCAATTTCATCGTGCAGGCTTTGCGCGGCGAGAACCTCACCATCTACGGTGATGGCAAGCAGACACGCAGCTTCTGCTTCGTCGATGATCTTATCAGCGGCTTCATCAAATTCATGGAGACCGATGACTTCACCGGCCCGGTGAACCTCGGCAATCCGGGCGAGTTCACCATGCTCGAACTCGCCGAGATGGTGATCAAGAAGGTCGGCGGACGTTCCGACATCGTTTTCAAGCCGCTGCCTTCCGATGATCCAAAGCAACGCCGGCCGGACATCACGCTGGCACGCACACGCCTCGGCTGGGAGCCGCAGATTGCGCTCTCCGACGGCCTCGACCGCACCATCGCCTATTTCGCGCAGCTTCTTGATTGTCCCTCGGACCGGCTGCCGAACCCCATGCCTCAACTCGTGCGGCTTGCCGCCTAACTCCCACCCCAAACTCCCTCAATACTATGCGCATCTGTTGCATCGGCGCCGGCTACGTCGGCGGCCCCACCATGGCGATGATCGCCTCCAAATGCCCGCACGTCCGCGTGGACGTCGTGGACCTCAATTCCGAGCGCATCGCCGCCTGGAACTCGAAAGACCTCCCTGTGTATGAACCCGGTCTCGATGAGATCGTGAGCGAGGCACGCGGAAAAAACCTCTTCTTCTCCACCGAGGTCCGCCAGGCCATTCACGAATCGGAAATGATCTTCGTGAGTGTGAACACACCCACCAAGACTTACGGCTTCGGAGCCGACCGCGCGGCCGATCTGCGGTATGTCGAGGCCGTCGCACGCACCATCGCGGAGACGGCGGATCGTCCGAAGATCATCGTCGAAAAGAGCACCATCCCCGTGCGCACCGCCGAGGTCATCCAGACCATTTTGAAGCACAACGGCATGGGTTTGAATCATCAGGTGCTCTCGAATCCCGAGTTCCTCGCCGAAGGCACCGCCATCCGCGATCTCTCCTCGCCCGACCGCATCCTCATCGGCGGTGAAACCAACGACGAAGGCCATCGTGCCGTCGAGACGCTCGCCAGTGTTTATGCCACCTGGGTGCCGCGTGAGCGCATCATCACCACCAATTTGTGGTCCTCCGAGCTGTCCAAGCTCGTCGCGAATGCCTTCCTCGCGCAGCGCATCTCCTCCATCAACAGCATCTCCGCCCTCTGCGAGGCCACCGGAGCCGATGTGGACGAGGTCGCCCGTGCCATCGGCACAGACTCACGCATCGGATCGAAGTTCCTGAAGGCTTCCGTGGGCTTTGGCGGCTCTTGTTTCCAAAAAGATGTGCTGAACCTCACCTACCTCTGCGGGCATTTTGGGCTTCCCGAAGTCTCCGCGTATTGGGAGCAGGTTATCCAGATGAACGAGTGGCAGAAGCGCCGCTTCACCACCCAGGTGCTGAAGGCGCTATTCAACACCGTCTGCGGCAAACGCATCGGCATCTGGGGTTTTGCCTTCAAGAAGGATACGAACGACACCCGTGAATCGCCCGCCATCAGCGTGTGCCGTCAATTGCTCGCCGAACGTGCGAAACTTGCCATCTACGATCCCAAAGTGAGCGCCGCGCAGATTCGCGCCGATCTCGGACTCGCGCCGAACGACACCTCCGTGGAGATTTGCGACAGCGCGGAGGCCACGGCGGATCAAGCGCATGCACTTCTGGTGCTCACGGAGTGGGATGAGTTCCGCGAGGTCAATTTCAAAGCCGTGCATGCCCGCATGATGAAGCCCGCGTGGCTCTTCGACGGCCGCAACGTGCTTGATCACGAGCTGCTGCGCCAGACCGGCTTCCGCGTGCGTGCCATCGGCAAAGATCCCGCAGCGAGCTCCGCCCCCGGCTCATGGACCGCCTGATCTGAAACCCTCCATTCTCTCCTGATCATGGATTCACATCGTTATGTGCTCGTCCTCGCTGGCGGCAGCGGTCAGCGCTTCTGGCCGCTCAGCCGCGACCATCGCCCAAAGCAGGTGCTGCCGCTGTTTGGCGGTCAAAGTCTGCTGGAGGAAGCGGTGAAGCGTCTCGACGGCCTTGTGCCGCCAGAGCGAATCATCGTGCTCACCAATCAGCTACAGGCACCTGGCATCCGCTCACTACTTCCTGCCCTTCCCGAGGCCAACATCATCGCCGAGCCGGAGAAGCGCGACACCGCCGCCGCCATCGCACTTGGAGCCGCCGTCATCGCTGCGCGTGATCCGCAGGCCGTCATCGCCGTTTTGCCTTCCGACCACGTCATCGTGAATGTCGGCGGGTTTCAAAAAGTGCTGCTCAAGGCCTGGCAAACCGCCTCCAACGAGTCCGCCATCGTCACCATCGGCATCAAGCCAACCTGGCCGAGTCCTTCCTATGGCTACATAGAGCGTGGCGAAGCGCTGACAGGAGACACGGAGCCTGCGGTGTATGCCGTGAAGCGCTTCTGCGAAAAGCCCACCTGTGAGGTCGCGCAGACTTTTCTCGACGCAGGCACCTTCTGCTGGAATGCCGGCATGTTCGTCGTGTCCGTGCCCACCTTGACCGGTGAGTTTGAGCGGCAGGCACCGGAGTTCGCCAGCTTCATCTGTGGTGCCTCGCAGCGTGCGGACGTGCTCGAAGGCTTCAGCACACTGCCGAAGAAGTCCTTCGACTATGTCGTCATGGAAAACGCTCTGCGCGTGCTGAACATCGAGGCGTTGTTTGACTGGGATGACGTCGGCTCATGGAACACCTATGCCGAGTATCTGCCCGTCGATCATCAGGGAAACCGCTCCAGCACGCCGAAGCTCACCGCGCAGGCACAGAGCAATGTGATCGTCGGCCAGACGCCGCAGCACGTCGCCCTGCTCGGCGTCACGGATTTGATCATCGTCATCACCGATGACGCCGTGCTCGTGGCCACCAAGGACCGCGCCGAGCAGCTCCGCGGCCTCGTCGATGCTCTTCCCTCCTCCCTTCGCTGATTCAGCTCAACCCTCTCCCCCCCAAAACCAAGCCATGACCCCATCCCTAGCTTTTGATCCTCAATCGGAAGCGGAATCCTGGCTCTACACGGTGCCGCGCACGGCACTGCGTTTCGAGCCGCGCTACCAGCCCCGCCTGTGGGGCGGTCGCCGGCTCGAAACGCTGATGCACCGCCGCCTGCCGGATGCCACCACGGCCTACGGCGAGTCCTGGGAAATCTGCGACCGCACCGATTGCGAGAGCCGCGTGATCGAAGGCGATTACGCCGGTCTCACGCTGCATGACCTGTGGCGCAATCATCGCCGCGAGGTCTTTGGCCCCGCGTTGATGGCGCATCCTGCCCGCCGCTATCCGCTGCTGATGAAGATCCTCGATGCCAGCGAGGACCTCTCCGTGCAGGTGCATCCGCCGCCCAAGCTCGCCGTGCTCTTCGGTGGCGAGCCCAAAACCGAGGTGTGGTATGTCGCCGCTACGGAGCCAGGCTCGAAGGTTTACGCCGGCTTGAAAAAAGGCGTCACCGAGGATGCCTTTGTCGAAGCGGCGGAGAAAGGCACCTGCGCGGAGATGCTTCACAGCATCGAGATGAGCCAGGGCGAGTCCATGTTCGTGCCCAGCGGCCGCGTGCATGCGCTCGGAGCCGGTTTGATCGTTTTCGAGATCCAGCAGAACAGCGACACCACCTACCGCGTCTTCGATTGGAACCGCGTCGATGCCGAAGGAAAGGCTCGTGATCTGCATCTCGATGTCGGTCTCGACTGCATCGACTACCGCGACATCGAGCCCTCGCCGCGTCCCGCCTTTGACAACGGCGTCATCGCCAAGTGCCCCTTCTTCGAGGTGCTCGTGCGCACGGCCCAGATCAATGAGACACGCCAGCTCGGCGAATACGGCGAGCACCTCGTCATCGTGCTGGTGCGAGGCCACGCTGAGATGGCAGGCGTGGATGCACGGCCCGGTGATTTCCTCATGGTCCCTGCCTCGCTCGATGACACCGAACGCCTCGTGCGCCCCAAAGGCGTCTATCAGGTCAAGTGGCTCGAAATCCGCATTCCCACCGAGTGAACCGCGAAACCTCCACGAGCATGCAATCTGCCACCGAAGCCCTTTCCGCGCCTGCGCCGCTGTTTTCGCGGTGGAGCTGGCGCAGCCTCGGCGGCGGTCGCATGCGACGCTGGAGCCTCAAAGTGGCCTCGTATGCCTCGTTGAACATCCTCGGCCGCGTCGTGCAGATGCTCGCCGCCTTCATCGTGGTGCGTTCGCTGGCCAAAACGGACTACGCCTGGTATTCGCTGGCTCAAAACCTCGTCGGAGCGCTCGGCATGTTCACCGTCACGGGCATCGCCACCGGCATGATGCCCATCGCAGGCGAGGCCGCAGGCAATCGTGAGCGCATGGGAGTCGTACTGGCCTCGGCGGCGCGGTTCCGGGCACTGCTACTCGCCTTTGGAGCGCTCACGGTGCTGCCGGTCTTTGCGCATCTGCTGCATCACAGTGACTGCCCGCCATGGCAAAACGCGCTGCTCACACTCGCCGCGCTGGTTTCCACCATCACCAGCATCGCGTCGCAGATGATGGCCACGCCGCTGAGTCTTGCGCGACGCTACAACGAGTCGCAAATCGAGGTGCTGATGCAGTCGCTGCTGCGTTTGGTGCTCGTTGTGGCCTTGGTATACTTCAGCTCCGCCAGCGCCACCTCCGTCATGCTAGTCACCGTGCTGGCTCCGCTGCCCACCATGATGCTGTGGCTGGCACCGCGTGCTCGCGAGCAGGCCGATTACTCACAGAAAGCCGATCCCGAGATCACCGCGAGGTTGCGAAAGCACTTCTTCGTCGGCCTTCCCACCAACCTCACCTACCTCTTCGAGGCGCAGATCGCCGCGTTCATCGTCGCGTGGTTCGGCCACATGGATCAGGTGGCCGATCTCGGAGCCATCGGCCGTGTGGCGTTGATTCTTCAGGTACCCATCAGCATCGTCTCCGGCATCCTTGTGCCGCGCATGTCGGAGGAGAAAAATATGCGCCGCCTGTGGAAGATGTGGATCAGCTCCAGCCTGCTCGGCGCGGTGGTCGGCCTCGCGGCGCTGGCGGGTGGGTGGTTCTTCCGCACGGAGCTGCTGTGGCTCATCGGCCCGGCTTATAGCGGTCTGGAGTTCGAGCTGGTGCTCTTCCTCGCCTTCACGGTCTTCTCCTTCATCGTCACAATCACGGCCACGCCGATCCAGTCACGCGGCTGGGTGCGGCACTCGTGGATCAGGCCGGTGATGGTCTTTGGCAGCCAGGCGGTGGCCGCGTGCTTCCTCGATCTCACCAGCGTCACCGGTGCCATCGGCCTGATGTGCGCCGGATCACTCGGCAACGCTGCGCTGAATACCTTTCTCCTCATCAACGGCTGGCGGGGCCGTGCCACGCTCTGACATCAAACCCACCCCCATGAAACAAGTGCTCACCAAACTCGGCCAGACCAAGGCCAACATCGACCTCAGCGGCATCGCCACCGCTCGCTCCGCCAGTCTTTTGTGTGAACTGCTCGAAACGCAGCTCCTACAAAATCCGCGCTACACCGAGCCGCGTTCGCTGATGCCCTTCCGGCAGAAGTTTTTCTCCCAATACGGCCAGGACGGCATGATCGCGGAGATCTTCCGCCGCATCGGCGAAGGTGGAAAACGCTTCGTCGAGATCGGCACCGCGCCGCAGGAAAACAACTCGAACATGCTGCTCATCCAGGGCTGGTCCGGCCTGTGGGTCGATGCCAGTCTGGCAGCAGATGATCAACTGCCCGTGAGCGTGCAGGCGCTGCTCGGCACCGGACGCTTAAAGATCTGCCGCGAGTGCGTGAACCGCGGAAACATCCGCGAGCTGCTCCAGTCACGCCAGTCCGGCGAGAACCTCGATCTGCTGAGCATCGACATTGATTACAACACCTACCACGTCTTCACCAAGCTCCTCGCGCTGCGTCCCCGCGTGATCTGCGTGGAATACAACGGCCTGCTTCCGGCCGAGCTCGACTGGGCCGCGCCTTACGACGCCTCCGCCGTGTGGGATGGCTCCACCTTCTTCGGTGCCACGCTCGGCACCTTCAGCACGGCGGCGGAGATGGGCGGCTACTCGCTCGTCGGCTGCGATCTCTCCGGCACCGATGCCTTCTTCGTCCGTCACGACCTGCTTGGCGAGCACTTCACGCATCCAGGCGATGTGAGCTTCCACTGGGAACCGCTGCGCATGCACCTCGGCCAGATGCAGCGCCACCGCGCCGCGCTGCCGGTCTGCAATTAGAACACCTTCACCCACTCGCGAACATGAAAGTCGCCATCGCCTCCCGCATTCATCCCGCCTCCGTCGGCGGCCTCGCCGCGTATCAACGTGAGCTGGCCTCCAGCCTGCAAGGCCTCTTCCGCATCAACGGCCAGTTTCTCAGTGTCCAGCATGTGCAAACCGGCGATGCGGAAGGTTCCGGCAGCCTTCAATGGCCCTCCGCCGAGCTCATGCCGCAGGCCACCTGGAGAAAGCAGCATCGCTGGGTCAGTCATCTCGCCTCGCGGGCACGCTTGCTGCCCTTTGCGGACACCTTGAGCCGTGTGATGAATCATCATGACTCGTGGAATGCCGCCATCCGCGAAGTCGATGTGCTGCACTTCGTCGGCACCGGCTGGGACATCATCGGCTACCCGCTGTGGCGTGAAGCGCGCGAGGCGAAGGTGCCCTTCACCGTCTGGCCCGCCGTGCATCCGCAGTCTTGGGGCGATGATGCCTTCGACGTGCGTTTGTACTCGAAGGCTGATGCCGTCTTCTGCCAGTCCGAGTATGAACGCGCTCATCTGCTCGCTCGCGGTGTTCCAGAGGAAAGGCTCGTGCGTTGTGGATTGCCGCCGATGTGCCGCAACAATGGTAACGCGACCCGCATCCGCCAGTGGCTGGAACTCGATGATCGGCCAGTGGTATACTTTTTGGGCCGTCGCGATGCCGGGAAAGGTTATCCCGCGCTGCTCGATGCCTGGCCGCTCGTGCTACGCGAGTGCCCGCAGGCTGTTTTGCTGCTCGCAGGGCCTGGTGATGCCGATGAGGCACGTCTCGCCCGCATCTCGCCGGAAAGTGTGCGTGATCTCGGCTGCCCCACCGAGCAGGAAAAGGCCGATGCCTATGCCGCGTGCGATGCCTTTTGCCTTCCCTCCGCGCATGAATCCTTCGGCATCGTGTATGTCGAAGCCTGGTCGTATGGCAAACCGGTCGTCTGCGGCACCGCGCCCGCCAGTCGTGAGTTGGTCGAAAACAACGTCACCGGCATGTGGGCCGAGCAGGAGCCGAAAAAGCTAGCGGAGAGCCTGCTGCGTCTTTTGACCGATCCCGAACATCGCCTCCGCCTCGGACTCGCCGGACTTCGTCATCAGCTCACGCATTACACCGCCGAGCAAATGGTCGGCACCCATCTGAAGGCTTGGGGCGCCCAACTTCCAAACTGAACCCGCCATGCCGCTCGCCACGCTCATCATCCCCACCTGCAACCGCCCGGCGGATCTGCGCCGCTGCCTGGAGCTGCTCGTGCCGCAACTGCCCGCCGATGGCAGCGTGGAGCTCATCGTCACCGATGATGGCGCCGATGAAAAAGCCTGCGAAATCATCGCCCAAGTGCTTCCAACCGCGAAATGGCTTCGTGGACCTCGTCGCGGTCCCGCGTCGAACCGCAATGCCGCAGCGAAAACAGCCTCCGGCGAATGGTTGATCTTCCTCGATGATGATTGCCAGCCCACCGAACACTACCTCGCCGCCTATCTCGTGGGCATTCGCGAGGCTCCGAAGTATTGCGGCATCATCGAAGGCTCCACGCGGCGTGATCCCACACCACCCTCGCTGCTGTGGGAGGCACCGGAGACGCTGCGTTTTCATGGTCACCTCACCTGCTCGTGCAACTTCGCCATCCGTGCGGACATTTTCCATGCGATGAACGGCTTTGATCATCGCTACGCGGGCGGCGTGTATGCCGAGGACACGGATTTCAGCGCTCGTCTCTCCCGCGCCGGCTATCAGATGACCTTCGAGCCTCGCGCCATGGTCGTGCATCCGCTGCGTCCGATTCCTGGTGCTGCGAAACTCGCAAAGCGCTGGGAGGGCAAGGTCATCTTCGCCTTCGATCAAGGTGCCTCGGCAATCACCGTCGCCTGGCGGCTGCCCTGGCATGTGCTCCGCGTGATCCAGTCACGCTTCCGCCATCAGCGGCTCTCGCTGGAGAATCTCCGCGCCGCCTTCCGCTTCGCCGGTGAGTGGTTCCTCGTCGTCCTACACACACCCGGCTGGGTCAAAAAATGGTCCACCGCACCGCGCAGCTCCTTCTGGGAGATCGGCCGCGGCCGCGTGCCGAAGTTTGGATTCTAAAACCTGCGCTTCCCTTTCATGTCCGCCCTCCTCCAGAAAGCCTGCCGCCGCCTCGTGCTCACCGGATCTCCGGTGCAGCCGCTGCGAAAGCTGGCGCTGCGCCTCCGCGGCGCACGCATCGGACGCGGCACGCATCTGCCACGTGTGCAGGTCACCTGGCCGCATCAGATCCAGCTCGGCCGTGACTGCACGGTGCAGCCGGATGTCTTCTTCAATTACTCACACTACTGGACCCCCGGCCCCTCGATGATCTTTGGCGACCGCGTCTTCATCGGCCGTGGATGCGAGTTCAACATCCGCGAGCGCATCGAGGTCGGTGATGACTGCCTCATCGCCTCCGGCTGCACCTTTGTGGATACCAATCACGGCCGCGATGCCTCCCGCTCGATGAACGCGCAGCCGCTGCACAGCGCCCCCATCACACTCGGCCGCAATGTGTGGCTCGGTGCTGGATGCATCGTGCTCAAAGGCGTGCGCATCGGCGAGGGCGCCATCATCGGCGCTGGCTCCGTCGTCACCAAATCCGTCCCCGCAGGCGAGGTCTGGGCCGGTGTGCCCGCTCGTCCCGTGAGCAAAACCATCCCTCATTGACCCATGAAGCACGCCATCTCCGTCCTCATCATTTGCAGCGACCGGCTCGATGAAGCCACTCGCTGCCTCGAAAGCCTGCAAAAGCTCGGCGACCGCCTCCATGAGGTGCTGCTGCTGCAAAACGCACCCACTCATCCGTGGCGTGACAACTGCTTCGAGACCGTCGCCTCCTCCGTGCGGCGGAAGCTCAGCATCGTCATCTCCGACACGCGCCTGTTTCCCACCACCGGGCGCAACAAGCTCGCCGAGCGTGCCACCGGCTCCGTGTATCTCTTCCTCGATGATGACTCGCTCGTGTTGAACCGCGAGGGCATCGAGAAAGGCCTGCGCATCCTTGAACGCGATGCCTCCGTGGGCTCCATCGCCTTCCCTCAATCGACCGAGCAGGGCGAGCTCGCACCTTACACGCAACCCGCGCCGGTGGAGCATGCCTGCTTTGCCTGTGGCTTCATGACCTGCGCCGCCATGACCCGCGCCGATGTGTATCACCAGCTCGGCGGCTTCCAGGAGCTGCTGCAGATGGCGCATGAGGAAAACGAATTCTGCAAACGCCACTGGGATGCTGGCTATGCCGTGATCTACCTGCCAGAGCGCTGCATCTGCCACAATCCCAGCCCGGTCGCCCGCAACAGCCGCCAGCGAGCGAAGCTCAATGCCCGCAACATCTGGTATCAGGCCGTGCTGCATGAGCCGCTGTGGCTTCTCTCCTTCACGCTGCTGCCACGCCTCGTGCAGGCCGCCCGCTACCTGCGCTACGCCGCGGAATGGACCGGCGGAAACTGGGCTCCGCTCTTCCGCGAGGCCTTGCGTGACTTCTGGCACGACCTGCCCGCCCTGTTGCGACAGCGCCATCCGCTCTCGCTGCGCACGATGCGCCTCTGGCAGCAGCTCAAGCACGACCACTCACCCTGCGCCGCCCTCGCGGTCTGATCCCCTCTTTTCTTATGGACTACCTCATCGGAGCTATCGACTACCACGACTGGGCGGATGTGTGCTGCTGGCACCGTTCCGCGCTGAAAAGCGGCTTCAAAGGCCGCATCATCATGATCTGCTACGAGCACCTGGAGGCCTCGCTGCTGCGCAAAATGCAGCGCCTCGGCATCCAGCTCGTCCAGGCGCAAAGCGACAACGATGTGAACCGCGACCGCCGCCGCGACATCGCCGCCTTCCTCGAAAAGTGCGAGCCCGAGGACCGCGTCATGGTGGCCGATGTGCGTGATGTGGCCTTCGCGGCAAATCCTTCCTACGTGATGGACCAGGCCTTGAAGGAGAAGCGCCTCTTCATTGCCTCCGAAGGCCTGCGCTACAAAGACCAGTGGTGGAACGAACGCTCGTTGCGCACGCTCTTCCCGCATCTCGCGGAAGGTTTGCTCGATGCCGAGGTGTACTGCGCCGGTGTGATGGGCGGCTACGCGGCGGACATGAAGGAGTTTTCCGAGGCCTGCTTCGCCATCTGCAAAACCGCCACCGGCGGCTTCGGCGGGGATCAGGTGGCCACGAACCATGTCATCCGCCTACCGGAGTTCCGTGAACGCGTGGCGCTTCTCTCGCCCGGTGATGGCCTCATCGCGCATTACGGGGCGGCGCACAAACCCGCCAGCGCCGAGCAGGCACGCGCCACCCGCTTTGACTGGTCCCGCCGCTGGGCCGTCACCTCGCATGGCATGCCCTTCCTCGTGTTTCATCAATACACACGCGGCTTCGCCATCCGCAGCGCCGTGCTGCTGCGCTTCGGCTGCTTCCTCGATTTCATGCTCGGCAAGGCCGCCCTCGCCCTGCGTGAGCGTCTCGGCCTCGGGCCAAAATGGAAACCCTTCTGGAAAGCCTGATCCACGCTCCTCATGCATCTCCCATCCTACAACGGAGCGCTCGGCAAGACGCTCGCCAAGATCCTCCCGGACTGCGCCTGGGCCAGTTACCTGCTCTCCTGCCGCGTCTTCAAGCGCACCTTCGGATGGTGGCCGAGCATCCGCCATCCGCGTTCCTTCAATGAATGGCTTTTTATGCGGAAAGTCACGCTGCCACGCCGCACCAGCTTTGCGCCCTGGGTGGACAAGCATCTCGTGAAGCAGTTCGTGGCCGATGAGATGCGCAGCGGCTCCGCCGAGTGCCGCGTGGCCAAGACGCTGCATCATGCCACCCGGGCCGATGATCCGTTTTTCGACACCATCGTGCCGCGCTGCGTGATCAAAGGCACCCACGGCTCCGGCATGACGATCCTCGTGCATTCACCACGAACGCTCACCGCCGATGAAAAGGCCGCGCTGAAGGTGTGGATGGACACGGATTACTTCACCGGCTCCCGCGAGCCCGGCTATCGCCATTTGAAACCGGCCATCATCGCCGAGGAGTTCCTGCCCAGCGGCTCGCTCGTGCCCGAGGACTACAAGTTCTTCTGCTTCCGCGGCCAGGTGGCTTTCATCCAGCATGACACCGGCCGCTACATCGAGCATCTGCGCTGCCTGTACACCACCGACTGGCGCTGCCTACCCGTCTCGCTCGCTCACGACCGCTATCTCGTGCCGGCAACGGCACCGCGTGACCTCGATGTGATGCTCGAGATCGCCCAGCGTCTCTCCCGCGAGCATGACTTCGTCCGCGTCGATCTCTATCAAACCGACTTGGGTGTCTATTTCGGTGAGATGACCTTCTTCCCCGGCAGCGGGCTGGAAGTCTTCACCCCTGCCTCCTTTGACCTCGCCATCCATGAACGCTGGCTGCGGAAGGAGCCACGTCATGAGTCGTGGAACCTCGAAAGCCTCCTCCAGCAACCCGCCCTGTTGTCATGAAACTCGCCGTCAGCGGATACGTCTCCAGCCAGGAAGGCAGCGTGGCCTCGGCCAATGCGCTGCTGCTCCGCTCGCTGCTCGATGAAGGCCACGAGATCGACTTTTTCTCGAAGCCGTCCTTCGTCGATCCGCGTCCCTGCGTGGGCGAGCATCCGCTGTTCCGCTTTGTCTGCACCGACAACATCGGCCCGGACCGTTTCCGCGCCAAAGTGCAACGCGTTCCCGCGCTCGGCTTCCTCGCCTGTCGAGTCGATTGCGCCACTTACACGAGCCTGCTGCTCCAACACATGCGCCGTGAGCATCGCCGCCGCCAGTACGACCTCTGTTTGTGGCTGGGCGACTATGCGCCGGGCCGTCTCGCCGGTGTTCCCTCCATCAGCTTCGCTCAAGGACCTCCCGGCACCGATGCACGCTCCATCATCAGCCGCTTTGGCGAGATCCGCCAGCTCGCCGGCACCTGCACGGCCATGAAATGGCTCGCGTTGGCGAATGTGCGCCTCTCTCCCGCCGGCCTGCCACCGCTGCGCCACTCCGATCACATCATCGTGGGCAGCCGTCAGTCATGCGAAACGCTGCGCTCCGAGTATGGCGTCATCGCCGATCAAACCTCCGCACTGCCTTATCCGATCGACTTGAGCTTGTTTGATGCACCAGAGGCCACGAAACCCGATTCGGATACATTGAGGCTTTTGTGGCTCGGACGCATCATTCCACGCAAACGGCTCGATCTGTTCTTGCGCGGCGTGGCGCAGGCCATTCGCGGTGGATTGCCGGTGAAGGCCACCATCGTCGGCGGCACCGGTTTCGTGCCGGGCTATGAAAAGCTCATCGAGAGCTTCGAGTTCCCGCAGAACCTTCAATGGATACGCTCCATGCCACGCACGCAGGTGCCGGAGCTCATGCGTAAGCACGACGTGCTCGCGCAGCCGAGCGACGAGGAAAATTTTGGCTCCTCTGTGGCCGAGGCGCAGGCCTGCGGACTGCCGGTGATCGTTGGCCGCACGAATGGCAATGCCGATTACCTCTGCGAACGGGACATCCACCTCGCGGATGATCGGCCCGAAACCTTCGCCGCGGCACTCGCGGAGCTTTTTCAGCGTCGCCGCACCGCACCCGAAGCCTCGCGGCAGCTTGCCGAAACGCACTTCGACCTCCGCCGCGTCACCCGCCGCCTTTCCAGCATCCTCCACGGCGTCGTCGAGCAACGCCCCATCCCACAAGCCGCCTGAAACCTCCCGATCATGGCCACCATCGACATCATCATCCCCACCTTGAAGCGTCCGGACCACCTCCGCCGCTGCCTGGAAGCCCTCTGCCAGCAGGAACTCCGCGCCACACGCATCCGCGTGGGCGTGCGAGCCGATGACGACCTCACCCCCGCCGTCATCGCGGAGTTTTCCACGAAGCTGCCCGTGATGGCCGTCGAGGCTCGCGGCATCGGCGTCGTCGGCTCGATGAACTCCTGCCTCGCCGAATGCCGCTCGAACTTCATCGCGCTGCTCGATGACGATGTGGAAATCCCGCCGAACTGGCTCGCCACCATGCTCCAGCATCTGCGTTCCTATGATGACGTCGTCGCCGCCGGAGGTCGTGACCTGCTGATGGACTATCCCGAGATGCGCCGCACGGAGCCGCTTGTTCACGATGTGGGCAATGTGCATTGGTTTGGCCGTGTCACCGGCGGTCATCATCGCGGCGGCGGCAGCGCACGTCGCGTGCAGGTGCTGCGTGGATCGAACTGCCTCTTTCGCGGCAGCTTCCTCCGCCGTCGCGGCTTCGAGAGCGGCCTGCGTGGCCGTGGCGCTCAGGTGAATTGGGAACTCGCCCTCGGCCTCCAGGCCCGTGAGGCGGGCAAACGCATGATCTTTGATCCCACCGTCACCATCATCCACAACGTGGCCCCGCGTCATGATGGCGACACCGTGCATCGCGGCATCTTCAACTTCGAAGGCACCAGCGACATCGCCTACAACGAAACCTTCGTCGCTTTGAAGCACGCCACCGGCCTCGCGTTCTGGACTATCCCGCTGTGGCAGATGCTCGTCGGTAGTCATGTATGCCCCGGATTGCTCCGCGCCGTCGATTTCATCACGAAGCCCCAATCGCAGCCCGCGGCCCGTTTTGCCGCCACCTGGGCGGGAAGGGCCGCCGCGTTCAAAACCTGCCTCGGTGCCTCCAGCGAGCCTCACAGCCTCTCGACCACCGCTCTCCCCGCCGCGCCATGATCGCCTTCCTGCTCCAACACCGCACGCGGCCCGCGCTTTTCAGTCGTGCATGGCTGCGCACCTGGCTCAAACGCCTGTGGAATCTGCCCGCGCTGCTCGGCTATGCGCTGCAATCCCTGCGCTGGCGGCTCAAAGGCGCCCGCATCGCCTCATCGACCGTCATTTCGCATCTCACCGTGCATGGCGATGCCTCCCATCTGCGCATTGGCGAGTGCTGCTGCCTCGGCATCACGCGCATGCAGACGCATGAACGCATCGAGATCGGCAACTGCGTCGTCATCAATGACGGCGTGCGCCTCATCACCGGCTCGCACGACATTCACTCGCCCACCTACGACCACGTCTTCTCGCCCATCATCATCGAGGATCACGCTTGGATCGCCACCGATGCGATGATCCTCAAAGGCGTGCGCATCGGTCGTGGAGCCGTCGTGGCCGCCGCGGCCGTGGTCACGCGGGATGTGCGGCCCTTCACCGTCGTCGGTGGCAATCCGGCGCGGGAGATCGGCACACGCCGCATCGAGAGCTTCGACTACATCCCCTCGTCCTGGTTTGGGCCTGTCATGGCCTGGGTGGGACGCAATCCACGCCTGCAAGCCCACGCCGAGCTGGAGGATGCGCCTCCCTCTTCCGCCTCACCTCTTCCAGCCCGCTGATCATGGAACTCGTCGTCACCGTCCTCATGATTCTGCCCGCGCTGTGGCTTGCCGCCACGCGTTCGAGCTGGTTGCTGGACTACGCGTTTTTCATCGTGGCGCTGAATCGCGGCATCCGCCGCCTCGTGGACTTTTACCTCAATGGCGCGTTCAACCCGCTCTCCACCATCAGCCTCACGCCGCTGATCGTCAGTGCCTTGCTGCTCATCCCGGCGATGTCGCGCTTCGGCCAGCTCACGCCGCGCAGCCGCTCCATCGCCATGCTCATCCTGGTGGCGCTGGCCCATGGCATGGTCATCGGCTTCATGAACTCGGGCATCGGCGCGGTGTACTCGCTCGGAGAATGGCTCGCAGGCTTTGGTGCCTTCCTTTTCGCCGCCACCGCGCCCGTGCAGACCAGCACCGCTGATCGCTGGATGAAGTCCTGCGGCTATGCCGCCCTCCTCGTGGCACTTTACGGCTGGTTTCAATACCTCACCATTCCGCCGTGGGATGCCTTCTGGGTCACGGAGGTAAAATTCGTCGGCTACCTCGGCCAGCTCCGGCCCACGGAGATGTCCGTCTTTTCCACGATGCATGAACGCGGCCCCTGCGCAGCCTTCCTCGCTTGGGCGGCCATTCCGATGATCCTGCACCCACGCTGGCGCATCCTCGGCGGCTGGCTCACCGTGCTGCTGCTCTTCTCCGTCGTCGTGCTCACGCTCAGCCGCAGCATGTTCATCATCGTGGCGCTGGTGGCCGTGCTACAACCTGCCCTTTCCAAAGGACGCGGCCTCGGGCGTGTGCTGCTGCTCGCTGGCATGCTCGGCCTCGGCTTGAGCGTCGGGCTTGAGCACCTGCCCGGAGCCTCGCGCATTCAAAAGCGCTTCGACACGCTCACCGACATGCAAAACGACGGCTCGTATCAGGGCCGCCTCGAAATCTTCACCACCGGCATTCCCTGGGTCATGCAGCATCCGCTCGGCCTCGGCCTCGGCAGCTCCGGCTTCGGTGCCGGACGCATCGGCGGCGGCACGAAGGAAGGCTGGTGTGACAGCGGCTACATCGAGGTCTTCAGCCAGTTCGGCTGGATCGGCGGCCTGTGCTTCTTCGCCGCGATGGCCAAGATCTGGAGCGAGCTCACCCGCCGCATCCGTCTCGGCGGGCGTGATCCCTTTCTCTTCACCGGCCGTGCCGTGCTGCTCGGCTGCCTCGTCTTCCTCTATGTGGGCAATGTCTTCAGCGGCTTCTCCCTCTTCTGGGTCTTCCTCGGCATCTCGCTGAACCGCCTCACACGCCCCATCTATGCCGCGAAGCCCGCCGCGACTCCCTCGCC
>JBILVU010000020.1:0-56848 GCA_044370285.1 Prosthecobacter sp. | reverse complement strand
CATCCACTCCCACCCGAACCCCGCCCACGCATGAAAATCGCCTACGCCATGATCAACTGCAATCGCCGCGACGGCAGCGCCCGCGCCGTCAACGAAGTCGCCGAGCGCCTCGCGAAGAAACACGAGGTCCATCTCTATGCTCGCAAGGCCGAGGACCTCGACCTCTCGCACATCGCCTGGCATCACATCCCCGGGGTGAACTGGGCCGAGGTGATCGACTTCGGCTCCTACTACCTCGAAGTGAACCGCCGCGTGCGTCCCGGCCAGTTTGAAATCGTTCACACCATCGGCTGCAACACCCAGCGCGGCAATGTCATCACCATCCAGAACATCCAACCCGCGAAAAAGATCATCCTCGACCGCCTCGGTCGCTCCGAGAAGGTCTCGCCCGCTCGTCGTCTCACTCGCTGGCTTTACCTGAATGCCACCTGCGCCGCCGAGAAGCGTCTCTACCAGCATCGTGCGGGTCAAAAAGCACCGATGTTTCTTCCCGTCTCACGCGGCGTGGCATCTGAACTCACGCGCCACTACGACATCGGCAATGCGCAGGTTCGCATCGTGCCAAACGCCGCCGATACCGAGCGCTTCAAGCCACTCGATGATCCCCAACGCATCGCATGGCGCGTGATGAACAAGGTGCCGCGTGATCAGATCATGGCCATCTTTGCCGGGGGTGAATGGGCACGCAAAGGCCTCGACTTTGCCATCCAAGCCATGGGCCATCTGCACGATGTACCGCTCACGCTGTATGTCGCTGGCGACGATCCCGATCGTGCCCGCTTTCAAAAGATGGCGCAGGATGCCGGTGCGGCGGATCGCGTCATCTTCGGAGGTTTCCGCTCAGATATGCCAGAGGCCTTGGCCGCCGCGGATCTGTTTCTCTTCCCCAGTTGGTATGAGGCCTTCAGCCTCGCCACCATCGAGGCCGCCGCCTGCGGCCTGCCTGTCGTCGCCACGCGCATCAATGGCACGGAGGACTTCATCAAGCCCGGCGAAACAGGCGACTTCATCGAGCACGATGCCGCGCAGGTCGCCAGCGTGCTGCGCCGCCTCTGCGCCGATCCGCTTCAACTCAAAACGATGGGCGAAAACGCCCGCCGGAGTGTCGAGCAGAACTACACCTGGGACCGAGTGGCCCAGATGACCGAGGACGCCTACCGCGCCCACCTTGCCGCCCACAATTAATCCACCTCACCGCCATGCACCTCCTCGTCGTCAGCCATTCATGCGCCACCGCGCTCAATCAGGAAATCTACGCCCGCATCCAGCGCGAGACCGGCTGGAAGATCACCCTCGTCATCCCGGACAACTGGCGTGACGAGTTCGGCAACGAACTTCGCCAGCCGCCTAGCGCCGGCATGGAGCGCTCCGTGATCCGCTGCGCCGTGTGGAAAAACGGCAGCATCATCTTCCACGCCTACCGCATGTCATGGCAGCGCTTCCTCAAAGAGAAGTGCCCGGATGTCATCTACATGAACCACGAGCCCTATGCGCTCGCCACCGCGCAGGTCTGCTATGCCAACAAGCGCTCCATCAACGTGCCCTTCGGCTTCTACTCCTGCCAAAACATCCACAAGAAGTATCCACCGCCCTTCTCCTGGCTCGAATCCATGGTCTATCGCTCGTCGAGCTTTGCGCTGCCCATCACGCAGCATGTGGCCGATGTGATCGAGGCGAAGGGCTTCAAAGGTCGCCAGACCGTCTGCGCCCTCCCACTCGATCCCGACCGCTATCATCCGAGCCTTCGTCAAACACCGCCGGAACGCTTTCCAGAGACGAAAAGCCCCGTCATCGGCTACGTCGGCCGTTTGGTGGAGCCGAAGGGCCTGCGCACGCTCGCTCTCGCGCTCGGTCAGTTGCGTGATGTCGATTGGAAGATGGTGCTCGTCGGCACCGGCGACTTCCAGGCGCAGTTCGAGCAGTTGCTGGAACAGCAGGGCGTGAAGGATCGCGTCTTCTTCGCGGGCTATGTGCCGCATGATGAAACACCCCGCTGGCTCGCCGCCATGGACCTGCTCGTTTTGCCCTCCGAGACACAACCGAACTGGGAAGAGCAATTCGGCCGCGTAATCCCCGAAGCGCTGGCCTGCGGTGCGGCGGTGGTCGGCTCCGACTCCGGCGAGATTCCTTTCCTCGTTCGCCAAAGCGAAGGCGGCCTCGTTTTCTCGCAGCGGAAACCTGCGCGACTCGCCGAGGCGCTGCGCAAGCTCATCACCGATGAGCCGCTGCGCCGCAAGCTCGCCGCGCAAGGCCGCCGCTGGGTGGAGCGTGAGATCGCCCTGCCCGCCGTGGCACGCCGCATGATCGGAGCCTTCGAGGGAGCCTCGATGAGCCCGCGTCTTCAAACCAACGCCGGTCGCGGCTTTGCCACTGCCTCTCATGCGCTTGCACAGTCCTGAGCTGCTGTGGCAATGGAGCCGCGACCTGCATCAGGCCGGCTGGCAGCGTCTCGCCCGCGTGGTGAAGACGCTGAACTACCTCGTCCACAAGTGCCTCCTGCCCGCCGAGGCCCAAGTCGGCTCCGGACTCATCCTCGAGCACTACGCGCTCGGCATCGTCATGCATCCGCAGGTGCGCATCGGCCATCGCTGCCGCGTTTACCACCATGTCACGCTCGCCGGCGAGACGTGGATCGGCTCGCCGCACTTCATCACGCTGGAGGACGATGTCACCATCGGCGCGCACAGCATCATCGTAGCCCGGCCAAACAGCTCCCTCACCATCGGCCAGCGCTCCATCCTCGGCGCCGGCTCCGTGCTCACGAAAAGCATTCCTCCCTTCGAAATCTGGGCCGGCAATCCGGCCCGCAAAATCGGCGATGTGCCGCAAACCTCATGATGGATCAGCTTGGCATGCACTTGAAAGCCTCCGCCGGAGGCGTGGACCGCTACTTCAACGCGCTGAACACCACGCTCGCCCGCCAGGGCATCCGCTCGAATGCCTTCGGCTTCGGCGAAGGCGCGAACGGCATCAGCCTCGGCTCCGTCGATCAACCGCTCGCCAAACGCTGGCAGGCCGTTCGCAGCCGTGTGGTGCCGCGTCGCGGCAAAATGCTCGCCACGCACTTCTCGCTCTATGCCCTGCCCGCCGTGCTCGGCCGCCGCTGGCAGGCGCACGTCGTTCACTTTCACGGCCCCTGGGCGGGTGAATCCGCTCGCGAAGGAGCTAAACCGCATTCGGTGATGTTGAAGCGACTCCTCGAACGCAGCGTGTATCAGCGAGCGGATCGCTTCATCGTGCTCTCGAATGCCTTTCGCGATCAACTCTGCCAGGGCTACGGCATTGAGGAAGCCAAGGTGCACGTCATTCCCGGTGGCGTGGAGGTGGACAAGTTTCAGCCGATGGACATGGCGAAGGCTCGCGACCAGCTCGGCTGGCCTCAAGGCGATCCCATCCTCGTTTGTGTGCGCCGTCTCGCTCGTCGCATGGGTTTGGAAAATCTCCTCACCGCCTTCAGCCGCATCGCCGCGCAGCATCCGAAGGCCAAACTCATGATTGGAGGCCAGGGGCCGATCCGCGCTGAGTTGCAAGCGCAGGTTGAAAACCTCGGTTTGAGCGACCGCGTGCGCTTTTTGGGCTTTGTGACTGAAAACGACCTTCCCTTGGCTTACGCGGCCGCGAACCTCTCCATCGTGCCCAGCTCGGCGTTGGAAGGTTTTGGCCTCATCTCACTCGAATCGCTCGCCTGCGGCACACCGGTGCTGGTCACGCCCGTTGGAGGTTTGCCGGACACCGTTCGCGATTTGAGCCGCGACCTCATTCTGAAGGGCACGAGCAGCGATGACATCACCGAAGGCTTGCATCGCAGGCTCGATGGCACGCTGCCACTTCCTTCTCGCGAGGCCTGTCGCGAGCATGTCCTGCGTGGATTCACCTGGGACCGCATCGCCACCCGCGTGTGCGAGGTCTATCGCGAAGCCGGATGGAGGCCGGAGCTGTCATGAAACGTCTCGCCCGCATCCTCCTCGCCCTGTTGATCCTCGCCGGCCTCTGGCTGGCGCTGAAGCCCACGCTCGGCCAGCGGCGCATCCCCTTCCTGCCGATCGAATGGTCGCAGTATCTCGATCTCGTCGATTTCTGGTTCAACTTCGGTGCCTTCATGATCCTCGCCGTGGTCGCCTGGCTGGCCATCAGCCCCGGCTCGCATCTCCGCCATGCTGCGGCGCTCGTGCTCTCCGCCATCACCGCAGGCAATGTGCTCGTCGAGCAGGTGCAGCGCGGCATTCCCGGAAGGGCGATGGATCTCGCCGATGTGCTCGCGGGCTTCATCGGCACGCTGCTGGGCATCGCCATCGGCTTCGCCATCCAGCTTTATGCCATCCGCAAGCGTGGTGGCTCCAAGCCGCAGGTGCTCTTCGTCGATCAAACCGGCCGTCTCGGTGGGGCGGAGCTCATGCTGCTCGACATCGCCGCCGCGCGAGCCGCCGACAGCGCCGTGCTGCTGTTTCAAGATGGCGAATTTCGTGAGGCGCTCGACGAAGCGAAGGTCGAAACCCATGTCTTCGCCCTCGGCGAGCACGCTGCGGCCGTGGACAAGCAGGCCGGCATCCTGCGCATCTTCCACATCGTGCCCGAACTCATCGAACGCGTGCTGCAAACCGCCATGCTCGCCCGTGAGTTTGACGTGGTGTATGCCAACACCGCCAAAGCGCTCGTCATTGCCGGACCCGCCTCGTTTCTCGCCCGCCGCCGCCTCGTGTTCCATCTGCACGACATCGTTTCGGACAGCCACTTCAGCACGATGAACCGTTTCGCCCTCATCGGCAGCGCCAATGCCTTCGCGCAGGCGGTCATCGCGAACTCGGAAGCCACTAAACAAGCCTTCCTCACCGCCGGTGGCAGCGTCGAGCACCTCAGCGTGGTGCCGAACGGCTTCAAACTCACTGAGACACGTTCGAGCGAAAATGACCTGAATGACCTTCGCAAGCATCTCGGCCTTCCCGAGCCTGCCTGGACCGTTTTGATGGCCGGACGGCTCACACCTTGGAAAGGCCAGCATGTGCTCCTCAAAGCCCTGCGCGAGGTTCCCGAGGCGCACGCCATCTTTCTCGGCGATGCCTTGTTCACCGAGGAGGACCGCCAGTATGCCCGCGAGCTGCGTGAAACCGCCGCCGAGCCTTCGCTGGCAGGTCGCGTGCACTTCGTGGGCTTTCGCAAAGACACCGCCACCTTCTTCGACCTCGCTGATGTCATCGTGCATGCCTCCGTGATCGCTGAGCCTTTCGGCCGAGTCATTGTCGAAGGCATGCTCGCATCGAAACCCGTGATCGCCACCCGTGCCGGTGGTGCCGCCGAAATCCTCACGCATGAACAAACCGGCCTCTTCGTCTCGCCCAACGATGCCGGTGAGCTTGCCAGTGCCCTGCGCCGTCTTCACGCGGATCAAACGCTGACCCATCACCTCGCCACCACCGCCTGCGCGACCGCCCGTGAGGCCTACGGCCTCGATGCCGTGCGCTCAAAGATCGAACATGTCGTCCAAAGCTGCGCTTCCACCGCTCACTCGCCTGCTCTTTCCAACCTCCAACACGCCGAAATCCTCCCATGAGCAATCCCTTTCGCCAACGCCGCATCGCAATCGTTCACGACTGGCTGCCCGTCTATGGCGGCGCGGAGCGTGTGCTGGAGCAGATGCTCGAAGTGTATCCCGAGGCCGATCTCTTCACGCTCATCGACGCCCTCGATGAAAAGAACCGCGCCTTTCTCAAAGGTCGCGAGGTGAAGACTTCCTTCGTGCAGCGCCTGCCCGGTGGGAAGCGCTTCTACCGCCACTGCTTCCCCATCATGCCGCTGGCCATTGAGCAGTTCGATTTTCGCGGCTACGACCTCGTCATCTCCAGCAGCTACGCCTTTGCCAAGGGCATCATCACCGGCCCACGCCAGCTCCATCTCTGCTACTGCCACTCGCCCATTCGTTATGCGTGGGATCTGCAAAGCCAGTATCTGCAGGAGTCGCGGCTCGACTCCGGCTTGAAAGGCTGGCTCGTGCGCTGGCTGCTGCACAGCATCCGCGTGTGGGATCACCGCACCGCCGCCGGCGTGGATGCCTTCATGGCCAACTCGCGCTTCATCGCCCGCCGCATCGAGAAGGTCTATCGCCGCCAGGCGACGGTGGTCTATCCACCGGTGAACGTGGATCGCTTTCAGATGCGGGAGAAAAAGGACGACTTCTATTTCACCGCCTCCCGCCTCGTGCCTTACAAGCGCATCGACCTCGTCATCGACGCCTTCAATGCCATGCCGGACAAAAAGCTGGTCGTCATCGGCGATGGTCCCGACCTTCAAAGGCTGCGCAAAATGGCCGGACCCAACGTGAACGTCATGGGCTGGCAGCCCAACGAGGTGATGAAGGACCACATGGAGCGTGCGAAGGCCTTCGTCTTCGCCGGTGAGGAGGACTTTGGCATCATCCTGCTCGAAGCGCAGGCCGGCGGCACGCCCGTCATCGCCTTTGGCAAGGGCGGCGCCCTCGAAACCGTGGTCGAGAACAAAACCGGTCTCTACTTCAACGAGCAGAGCGTGCCCTCGCTCATCTGCGCGGTGGAAGATTTCGAGACAAAGAAATGGGACGCCCACGAGTGCCGCCGCAATGCGGAGGCCTACAGCACCAATGCCTTCCGTGAGAACTTCCGCGGCTTCGTCGAGAAGGAATGGGAGCGCTTCTCCGCCACCGCGCCGGAGGATGAGTCGTACTCCGACTACTGCGATCCCGGCTGGCTGCGCAACGCGCTGCTCGGCACGAGCTGATCACTTGGCCTTGCTGGCCGAGGTCGAGAGGCTGGAGAAGGCGATCACTGGTGTGCCCGGCGCATACAGGTGACGCAGCCGCGCGTAGCTGCGGTCATCAGGCAGGTCATACGGACCCGTGGCGCACATGGTGTGGTCCATGCCCTGCGAGTGCTGAAGCCCCAGCACATGCCCGATCTCATGCGGCAGCCATTGCGTGATCGGATCACCCAGCATCGAAAACGACTGCGTGCTCCACCACTCCGATGGATCGAGGTAGATGTGACCGCGATGCGGCGTCCACGGAAAGGCCGCATGCCCCATCGTGCCTAGCTGTCCGTCCCACACACGCCCCGGTGGCGGCGCAAAGGTGATGGTGATGTCCGCTGCCTGACCTTCACGGGCCTGCGAGAAGGTGAAGATGCCCGCGCCTTCCCAGCTCTGGAAGCTCTTGTCGATCTCACGATGCATTTCCTCGGTGCTCAAACGTCCCGCGAGGGCGCTCGCATCATCCACACGCCAGGTGAGATGCGCCTTGTTCCAAAGCCGTGGCTTGCCGTAGCTGATGGTGCGCGTCTGCCATTTCACCGTGCGAACCTCCACCAGATCATGGCGGACACATTGAGAGAGCAAGACAAGGCTTAGGAGCGCTAAGGGAAGCTTCATGTGAGAATGCGAAAGAGTTCACAGATGATTCTCAAAGGCCTCGCTGCTTGCCCAGCGCCGTGTTGTAAGACGTTTTTGAGCGCTCACACGAACGAACACCGCTCGTTTGCACGCCCCCATGCCAGCTTTGCCGGAACCTCTCCCCTCAATTGAGGGGTAGCCTTGGGAAAGACGGTGCGCTCTGTTCTTTCATCGCCTAAACTTCCGCCTCAATAGCCATGTACGGACTCGTCAACAAAGCCATCGAAGAACTCGTCGTCACCAACTATGGGGAGGACAAATGGGAAGCCATCAAAGCCAAGGCAGGCGTCGATGTGGAGGTCTTCGTGAGCAACGAAGGCTATCCCGATGACATCACCTACAGCCTCGTCGGTGCGGCCAGCGAGGTGCTCGGCGCTCCAGCGCGGGACATTCTCATCGCCTTTGGCGAGCACTGGGTGCTCAAAACCGCCAGCCACAGCTACGGCGCCATGATGCGCTCCGGCGGCCAGTCGTTGAAGGAGTTCCTCATCAATCTGCCGAACTTCCACACCCGCGTGCAGATGATCTATCCGAAGCTCCAGCCACCGCGCTTTGAATGCACGGACGTCGGCGAGGACTCGCTGACGCTGCACTACCACACGCATCGTCCGGGCCTTGCCGACTTCGTCGTCGGCCTCGTACAGGGTTTGGGAAAGCTCTACCACACGCCCGCCACCGCCACGCTGCTCGCATCGAAGGCCGCCGGTGCCGATCATGATATTTTCGATGTCCGCTGGACCGCCGCCACGGCATGAATATCCAGGCTGACAGCTCCAGTGTGATCAGCAGCCTCCCCACGCGGGAGTTTCTCCGGGCATTTCCCTTCTACTTCGTGTGGGATGAAAACGGTGTGATCCTTGAGACAGGTCCATCGCTGCCGAAGTTCTGCCCACAGGCCGGCATCGGAGCACGCTTGCAGGACGTGTTTGCCTCCAAACGGCCCGAGGGTGAGTTCAGCCATGCGATGGCGGCTGCTCACACGGACCGTCTCTTCCTGTTGGAGGAGCTTCACACGCAACGCATGCTGCGTGGGCAGATCATCCTCATGGACGAACCAGTGCGCGGCATGATGCTCGGTAGCCCATGGCTGACCGATCCGGAGCAGGTGGACGACTATGGCCTCACGATGAGCGATTTCGCCATCCATGACCAAACACTCGATCTGCTCCAGGTGCTGCAAACACAGCGCATGGCCACCGATGACTTTCAAAAACTCAACAAACGCCTCACCGAGCAGCGTGCGCAGCTCCGGGCGCAGGAGGCCCAATCTCGCAAGCTGGCCCTGGTGGCCGCCCGCACGGACAACGCGGTGATCGTGAGCGATTCTCAGGGGCGCATCGAGTGGGTGAACGAAGGCTTCACCCGCATCACCGGCTGGCAGCCGGAGGAGGTGATCGGCAAAAAGCCCGGCTCCTTCCTTCAAGGCCCGGAGACGGATCCCGTCACCATCGCCTACATGGCGAAATGCCTCGCCGAGCAGAAAAGCTTCCGCACGGAAATCCAGAACTACCACCGCAACGGCCGCAAATACTGGGTGGCCCTCGAAGTGCAGCCGATGCACGATGAAAACGGCAAGGTCGTGAACTTCATGGCCATCGAGAGCGACATCACGCAGCGGCGGCTCGATGAGCAGCGCCGTGCGATGCAGTTCTCCGCCAGCCGCATCCTCGCGGAGGCGGACACGATGCGCCAGGCGGCGGGGAAAGTGATTCAAATGATCTGCACAAAGCTCGGCTGGACCGCCGGCGGCATGTGGATGGTCGATCCTGGCTTCACGGAGATCCGCCTCGCCGAAATCTGGCATGATCCCTCGCGAGACATCGCCGCCTTTGCGGCAGAAAGTCGTTCGCTCACCTTCGAATCAGGAAAAGGCCTCCCGGGGCTCGTGTGGGAAACGGGCCGTGCGCAGTGGTATCGTGACTTCGCCTCGCAGCCGGAACTTTTCGCACGCGCTCATGCCGCCGCGGCCAGCGGGCTGCATGGGGCGCTGGCCTTTCCCATCATCGCCGGTGGCGATACCATCGGAGCCATCGAGCTTTTCAGCCATGAAATCCTCGATCCCGATGAGGCGCTGCTGCAAGCCCTCTCCGGCATTGGCAACCAAATGGGCCAGTACATCGTGCGCCGCGCCGCCGAGCATCAACTTCTCCAGGCCAAGGACGCCGCTGAGACGGCCTCGCGTGCGAAGAGCGATTTCCTCGCCACGATGAGCCATGAGATCCGCACGCCGATGAATGGCATCATTGGCATGTCATCGCTCCTACTCGATACCGATCTCACCCCCAAGCAGTGCGAAATGGTCGAGGCGGTGCGCCAAAGCGGCGAATCCCTCATGACGATCATCGAGGACATCCTCGACTTCTCGAAGATCGAAGCGCGCAAGCTCGAACTCGTCGAAGAGGCCTTCCGCATGGATGAAGTCGTTCGCGGTGTGGTGGATCTGCTGCGTCACAAGGCAGCCGCGCGGGAGATTGATCTCATCACCCACCTCGACCCGGATCTGCCGCCCTCGCTACTGGGCGATCCAGGCCGCTTGCGGCAGATTTTGATGAACCTCGTGGGCAATGGCATCAAGTTCACCGACGACGGCAGCATCCGCGTCGAGGTGAAACGCCTCCCCTCCTCCATCGAAGGCCCGGCGAACCTCGAAATCAGCGTCACGGACACCGGCATCGGCATGACCCCGGAGCAGCAAGCGCAGCTCTTCCAGGCCTTCACCCAGGTGGACAGCTCCTCCACGCGGCGTTTCGGCGGCACCGGCCTCGGTCTCGCCATCTGCAAACGTCTCGTCGAGCTCATGGGCGGCTGCATTGGCGTCGATAGCGAACGCTTTGCCGGCTCACGCTTCTGGTTTCATCTGCCCTTGAAGATCGCTCAAGGAGAGCCCGCGCCCGTGGTAGAGGAAACAACGCCTGCGAGCATCCCTGAAGCGCCCGCTGATGCTGTGAAGCCGCGCTTGCTCGTCGTCGAGGACAACGAAGTGAACGCCCGCATGGCCATGATGATGCTCGAAAAACATGGCTACGCCGCTGAGGTGGCTCGCGATGGCGAGGAGGCGGTCGATCGCTTTGCCAGCGGCGTTTACGACGCGGTGCTGATGGACTGCCACATGCCACGCATGGATGGCTACGAGGCCACCCGCACCATTCGTGAGATTGAAGCCAGCCCGATGTGGAAACGCCCGCGCTGCCGCATCATCGCCATGACCGCGAATGTGATGGCAGGCGAGCGTGAGCGCTGCATCGCCGTGGGTATGGATGACTATGTTTCCAAGCCGCTGCGTGCCAAAGCCCTCACCGAGGCCCTCAGCCGCGCCCGCGTGCTCGATGACACCAAGGAGGAAGCGGATGCGCCGACGTGGTCCACGGATGATGAATCCGCCGCCAAAGGCGCGGTGGATCAGCTCATCGAAGAACTCAGCCGTGAGGACACCATCGAGCTCATCCAAAACTGGCTCAAAGACACGCCGGAGCGCATTCTGGAGCTGGAGAAGCTCGCCGGCAGTGAAGATCAAACCTCGCTGCGTCGCGTGGCGCATGCCTTGAAAGGCAGCAGCAGTCTTTTCGGCCTCACTTACCTGCATTCGCTGTGCCGCGATCTGGAGAATCTCGCCGAGCAAAACATCCGAGCAAACCAGACGGCACTCGTCGTGCAGATCAAACAGGCCTTTGAAGCCACCGCACCGGAGCTGGCACGGATCGGGCAGTGACAGGTTGATCGTCCACCCACCTGCGGGGATTTCGTGAAGGTCTGTGATGCCGCATTTTGGCGGTCTCATGAAACTTCTCTACGTTCACGAACGCTTCGGAGCCCTCGCGGGCGCGGAAGCGAACGCCTTCATCACCGCCGAACAGCTCGCGAAGCGCGGCCACGAGATCGCCATCCTGCACGGCCCCGGCACAAGCAAGAACGAGGAAGGCTGGCGGCAGGTATTTCAAAAGCAGTTTCCGCTCACCGGTGATGCCACCGCCGCGCAGGCCAAGGACGCGGTGCTGCGCTTCCGCCCTGACGCCGTCTATGTTCACAAGATGGCCGATTTGAAGGTCATCCAGGCACTCGTGGACAGCAATGTGCCGCTCGTGCGCATGGTGCATGACCACGACATCTACTGCATGCGGAGCTACAAGTATCACTACTTCTCCCGCCAGATCTGCACGCGTGCCGCCTCGCTCTACTGCGCCACGGCTTGCGGTGCCTGCGTGGTGAAAAACAACAGCGGAGGCTTTCCGCTCAAATGGGTGAGCTACCGCCAGAAGAAGCGCGAAATCGCCCTGAATCGCCGCTTTGATCGCATGGTGGTCGTCACCACCTACATGCGTGACGAGCTGCTGCGCAATGGCTTCGACGCGAACCGCATCGAGATTCACGCCCCCGTGCCGCGCATGGGTGACCCCACGCTGCGCAGCAGCTTCAGTGACCGCAATCTCATCCTCTACGCCGGCCAGATCATTCGCGGCAAAGGCGTCGATGTGCTGCTGGAATCTCTCGCGAAGGTGAAGAGCAAGTTTGAGTGCATCATCCTCGGCGATGGCAATCACAAGGCCTACTGCGAGCAGTTGAGCCGTGATCTCGGCCTGAGCGACCGTGTGCATTTCAAAGGCTTCATTCCGCAGGAGGAACTGAAAGCGAATTACCGCGAGTGCAGCGTCGTGGCGTTGAGCAGCGTGTGGCCGGAACCCATCGCCACCATCGGGCTTGAGGTCATGCGCTATGCCTTGCCCGTCGTGGCCTTCGATGCCGGTGGCATCAAGGACTGGCTCATCGACGGCCACAACGGCCATCTCGTGCCGTGGATGGATCGAGGAGCCTTTGCCCAGCGTTTGGATGAACTACTGCAAAACAAGGCCAAGGCCCGCGAGATGGGCGCAAACGGTCTAAAGCTCGTTTCCGAGCGTTACGACTTCGACGGCTACATCAGCGATCTGGAGCAGATGTTCACCGAGGTGGCGCAGCATGCCTCACCACGACTTTCACGGGCTGCTTCCGGCCTCAACGCGCCTGCCGCTCTCGCCGCCGCATGAGTCCACTGCCCGCACTTCCCCACACCTGCGGGGAGTTACAACCCGTCTTCCGTCATCAAGCTGTCCACATGATTCAAACACCTCATCTCGCCGAACAACAAGCGCAGCGCCTCCTTCAGGCGCAGAGCCGCCTCGGCCGTCTGCGGATGCGTGTCGCCATGCATTTGAAGCGCTGGACATGGCTCTCCGTCGTGAACGGCACTCATGCGGTGAAGCGTCTCTTCGACATCATCATCAGCCTCGTGTGCATGCTGCTGGCCGCTCCAGCCTTCATCGTCGTGGCATTGCTCATCCGTCGGGATGGCGGTCCTGTTTTCTTCAAGCAAAAGCGTGTGGGCAAGCTGGGCCGCACCTTTGAGATGCTGAAGTTCCGCTCCATGTGCGTCGATGCCGAGGCCAAACTGGCCGAGCTGCTCGCGAAGAACGAGAAGGCGCAAGGCGTGACCTTCAAGATGAAGGACGATCCGCGTGTGACGCCCATCGGCCGCTTCATCCGTAAAACGTCCCTCGACGAGCTGCCGCAGTTCATCAACGTGCTCCGCGGAGACATGTCCATCGTGGGTCCGCGTCCACCACTGCCTCGCGAGGTGGCTCTTTACTCCACCCGCGACCGCCGTCGCCTCCATGCACGGCCCGGCATCACCTGCCTGTGGCAGGTGGGCGAACGCGAAGGCGGCCTGTGGGAGATCGGCGACCGCAACGCCATCGACTTCGACGAGCAGGTGCGCCTCGACGTGCGCTACATCGAGAGCCAGTCCTTCCTCCGCGACTTGTGGATCCTTCTCAAAACCGTCCCCGCCATCGTGCTGGGCAAAGGCATGTGACCCATGAAAGCCGTTCTCATTCTTCCAGACCATCGCGAGTGCGCCGGCTTTGCCCGCCGCATGAAACCGCTGACCCTCATACCCTTCATGGGCCGCAATCTGCTCGATCTGTGGCTCGAAAAACTCGCCGCAGATAGCTTCAAAAAGGTCACGCTGCTCGTGGCGGACCGCCCGGAGGAAATCCGCCGCGCCGCCGGTGATGGCGGTCGCTGGGGCCTGCGCCTCACGATCATTCCCGTGCCTCGCGAGCCCACCATAGAGGCCGCGCAGACACTTTTCGCCACCGATGCAGAAACAAAGGTCATCGCCCTCGAAACGCTGCCTGAAGGCTCCGCGCTGCCGCTTTGGGAAACCACCGAAGGACTCTACGATGTGATGCGCCGGAAGTTCGGCCATGTGGAGCCGGAATCACGCCTCACCATGCGCCGTCTGGCCTCGGATGTGTTTGTGAGCACCCAGGCTCGCATCGCCCCCACGGCGGTGATCGAAGGCCCGGCCTGGATTGGTCCGCGTGTCATCATTGGTGATCACGCCCACATCATGGGCGGCTCCATCATCGAAGGTGCCGCCTTCATTGATCACCACGCCTGCATTCGCGGGAGCTGGATCGGCCCCAGCACTTATGTCGGAGCCATGACGGAGGTCTCGCATTCCTTCGCCTGGGGTGACGGACTCGAAAACTGGCGTCTCGCCTCTTTCGTCGAGATCACGGATGACTTCCTCCTCGCCAGCCTGAAGCGCCACCGCTTTGGCGGCACGCGCTCTGGCTGGATGACGCGCTTCTTTGCCCTGCTGCTCATGGTGGTGACGCTGCCGCTGGCTTTTCTCACCATGCTGCGCACGCGGCTGGTGAAGCGTCAGAGCAGCCTCGCCCGCCGTCAGGCCATCCTGCCGCCACCAAGCAGTCAGGATCGCTACACACGCACCACAGCGCTGCATTCACTCAACGGCCACGAAGGCCTTTTCGCCCGCTGGCCGGAGTTGTGGCGTGTGTGGCGCGGTGACATGCATCTCATCGGCAACCGTCCTCTCACCGCCGCACAGGCTGAGGCGCTCGGGGATGAATTCGAGCAGCTTTGGCTGGCCTCCCCTGCCGGGGTCTTCTCCCTCGCTGATGCGGCCGATGACGGCCTCGACGACACGGATGCCGATCTCGCTCACGCCGCCTGCTACAGCGTGCATCGCTCCTTCCGCATGAACCTGCGCATCCTCCTGCGCTGCTTGCCACGCTTTCTGACCCTCCGCGGCTCACACTCCCATGCCGCGGGGCGGATCACTGCCACCATAAACCAAACCTGCCAAGCCTGAACCTCATGAACACACCTCCCATCACCGCCCCCGCCGAGCTTTGCTCCTCCACCGCCCGCGCCTGGAAAGAACGCGTCGCCCGCGACATCGCCCCCCAGGTCACCGAAACCTCCGTCGATCTCTCGAAGACGCGCTTCATCGACAGCTCCGGCCTCGGCGCCTTACTGTCGCTGCATAAGACGCTCCGCTCGCAGGGCGGCATCCTGAAGCTGCTAAACCCCTCCGCCGCCGTCACCCAGCTCATCGAGCTCACCCGCTTGCATCGCGTCTTTGAAATCACCCACGCCTGATCCCGCGCCGCGCATGCATCTCACCCGCCAGTCCTGCTCCGGCGTTCGCGTCGATTTCAAGGCCACGCTCCACGGAGCACGCGAAGCCGTGCGCGAGGTCGTGACCTGGCTCGATGGCCAGCACCTCGCCTCAAACGAATGCCGTGAATGGGAGCTCGTGCTCGCCGAAGCCGCTGGCAATGCCGTCGTGCATAGCGAGAGCGAAAGTCCGCTCAATATCGAGGCCACCACCACGACCACGGGCGTCGAGGTCCGCGTCACCGATCATGGCACCGGCTTTGAATGGCCTGAAAAAGCCGCGCTGCCTGAGGATGACGAGGCTGAGAATGGTCGTGGGCTCTTCATCATCGAATCCCTCACCGACCGCGTGAACTACCTCCGCGGCCGCGAGGCCAATGTGCTGCATCTCCAGCGTGATCGACGCATACCGCCCAAGCCCGCGGAAGACATGAACGTCACGCTCGATCTCATGACGACGGAGCTCTCCACCTGCTATGAGATGGTCGCGAACATCTTCCGCCTCAGTGCTGATGCCGCGCGTGACATTTCCGCCGAGGCACTGGCGTCGAACTGGCTCGAAGAACTGCGCCAGCTCGTGGGCGCGGACTTTCTCACGCTGCGCATGCTCACGCCGGATGCGGCGCAGCTCGAACGCATCGCCACCTCTCCCTCCACCGCCTTCGTCACGCCCTTCCTCGACATCGGTAACACTCACCTCTTCGAAAGCCGCGCCCAGATCTCACGCCAGGACCAGTGGTTCGATGGATGCAGCGTGTTTCATCATGCCGATCCGCTCTCGCAGCGCAGCCATGCCGTCAGCGGTGTGGCGCATCCTTTGGAGAGCGGCGGAGAGATCATCGGCGTCCTCACCTTCGGCGTGAACAAGGCGCATTGGGAACCCAGGGCCGCCGAGATCAATGTCGTGCGCAGCCTTGGCGATTTCCTCGGCACGCTGCTCCACACGCTGCGCCGCCGCGATGAGGCGAATCACTCCCGCGCCATCAAGCGCGAGTTACAGATCGCCGCAGACATCCAGCGCTCGCTGCTGCCTGCCGAGCTGCCTCAGAGCAGCACCGTGCAAAGCGCCGGGCACCTCACCTCCGTGGGCGAAGTAGGCGGTGACTTCCTCGATGGCATCCCGCTGCCGGATGGCGGCCGTCTTTTCGTCATCGCCGATGTCATGGGCAAGGGCGTTCCCGCCGCGCTTTTTGCCACCGCCTTTCGCAGCAATCTCCACTCGCATCTCGATCTCGCCGCCGAGCCTGCGAAGCTCATGCGTCGGCTCAATCAAAGCCTTTTCACCGAGCTTGACCGCGCCGAGATGTTCATCACCGCGCAGTTCGCTTATGTGAGCGCGGACAGCCTCACGCTGCGCACCTGCGGTGCCGGGCATGGCCCGCTGCTGCTCTCCGATGGCGTGCAGGTGGCGGAGATCGGCTCTGACGGCCCGCCTCTCGGCGTCACTGAAGATCACGCTTTTCCGCAGCATGAGATCCACCTGAAAGGCATTAGCCATATCCTCATGCACACCGATGGGCTGAGCGACAGCACCAGTTCCGAGACACAGATCACCCGGGAAATGCTTCATTTTTGGCTAAGGGGCACCTCAGTTGCGGGGATGGATGCCTGGGCGGCACGCGATAGCCTGCGTCAGATGCACCGCGTCTTTCATGAGTCCGCCCGCGTGCGGGACGACGCCACGTTCATCATCATCACCCGCGCCCATGCAAACATCCCTGTCCCCAATCACCCCTCTCTCACCCATGCCAGCCGATAGACCGATCCTCATCGTCGATGACGAGCCGCATATCCGCCGCGTGGCTGAGCTTACCATGCAGCCGCTCGGCCGCCGCGTGCTCACCGCCACCGATGGCCGCCAGGCCCTCGACATCGCCCGCCGTGAGAAGCCCTGCGTCATCCTGCTCGATCACATCATGCCGATCATGGATGGGAAAGAAGCCCTCGCCGAGCTGAAATCGAATCCCGAGACCCAGGACATCCCCGTCGTCATCTTCAGCGCCCGCGGCCAGCTCGCTCTCGGTCAGTATCAGGGCTTTGAAAACGCCGCCCTCTTTGTCACCAAGCCCTTCAGCCCTTCGCAACTTCGCAAAGAGATCCAGCGGCTACTGGAGCCCGTTCTCAGCGCTTGAATACACCGCCATGAAAGACCAGCTCGACCTCTTCATCATGATCGACGCCTGCGGGTGGGAGATCATCCAAACGCGTCCTCACTTCCTCGCCCAGGCCGCGCCGCACCGGCGGAGGCTCACGAGCGTCTTCGGCTACAGCAGCACCTGCGTCCCCAGCATCCTCAGCGGCCGCTGGCCGGACGAACATCACAACTGGTGCTACTTCATCCACGATTCGCAGAACTCACCCTTCGCCGCGCTGCGCTGGCTGCGCTTCCTTCCAAAAGCCTTCACCAGCCGCCGCATCGTGCGCCGCTGGCTCACGAAGCTCGTGAAGCGCTTCCTCGGCTTTCAAGGTTATTTTGACCTCTACAACATCCCGTTTCAGCGCATCCACCTCTACGACTTCACGGAGAAAAAGAGCCCGCTGAAGCCCAAAGGCATGAATCAGGGCGAAAACATCTTCGACCAGCTCGAAGCTGCGAAGGTGCCCTACTTCGTCACCAACCCCAATGTGTCCGAAGAGACCAATCGCGACCATTTGAACGCCCAAATCACCTCCGAGGGCATCGACTTCGCCTTTCAATACTGGGCCGGTCTCGACGGGCTGCTCCATCGCGTCGGCAATCAATCGCCGGAGATCGACAAGAAGCTCGCCGAGTACGAGGCCTGGATTACGCAGACGCTGCAAACCGCCCGCCAGCACTACCGAAACGTCACGCTGCATGTCTTCAGCGATCACGGCATGGCGAACTGCGACGAGCATCTCGACCTCATCAGCATCATCGACGCCCTCGGGTTGCGCATCGGCCGCGATTACAACGTCGTTTATGACAGCACCATGGCCCGCTTCTGGTTCATGAATGAGAACGCCCGGCGCCGCATCACCGCCGAGCTCGAAAACGTTCCGCAGGGCCGCATCATGCCGGAAAGCGAACTCAAGCAGCTCCGCGCTCACTTTGAGGATGGCCGCTTTGGCGAGCTGATCTTCCTCGTGCGTGAGGGATGCCTCATCGTGCCAAGCCACATGGGCGAACGCCCCATCCGCGCCATGCATGGCTATCATCCCGATGATCCGCAGAGCTTTGCCACGCTCTTCAGCAGCACAGCGGACGTGCCCGCCGATGTCACGCACATCCCGCACATTCACCGCCTCATGCTCCAGGCCGTCCAGGCCCGCGTGAAGCCCGCCACTTCCTCCTTTGCCCTCGCCGCCTGAACCTCCACTCCACTCCCATGAGCACCCTCGCCCTTCCTCGCTTCCTCCAGTCCTTCCTCACCCGCTGGCATTTCAAAGTCACGCTGCCCGCCAAACGCCGCGCCAGCCTTCACGGCATCGACCTCGACATCAGCAGCCTCTCGCCACTGATGAAGAACCACATCCTCGAAGGCCGCTACGAGTTCCAAGAGCGCCGTCTCGTGCAGCGCTGCCTCACGAAAAAGGATGTCGTGCTCGAACTCGGCGGCGCCATCGGCTTCATCGGTCTTTTCTGCCGCAAAGTGATCGGTGTGAAGCATCACATCACCGTCGAACCGAATCCCAACACACTCGTCATGCTGAAACGCAACTACGAGTTGAACAAGCTCACACCCGATGTCATCGAGGCCGCCGCCTCGGCCAAGGACGGCCAAATCAGCCTCGACATCGGCGGCGAGTTCTGGGAGAACAGCATCGTCACCTCCAACGAGTCCTCAAAGCACATCACCGTGTCCTCGCTGAGCTTTCCCAGCATCGTCCAGCGCATGCCGGAGCCTCCCACGGTCCTGATTTGCGACATCGAAGGCGCGGAGACGCATCTCGATCTCGCGCAAATCCCGCCAAGTGTTACCCGCATCATCATCGAGCTGCATCCCGGCATCGTCGGCGAGGAAGCCACGAAGCGTGTCATCAATCAAATCCACTTCCTCGGCTTTCACACCCGCGCCGTGGAGGAAAACACCTGGCTCTTCATGCGCTGAGAAGATTTTTGTTAGTGTTGGTGTGGCAGGGGCCGGAAGATGGGAGTCTTCCGGCCCCGATTGTTTTCACTCATCACCACCCACCTGGGGGGATTGTTCCTGCGGAGGCTCGGCGGCACACTTTCGGCATCCATGACCTATGCCGACATCCAACGACGCATCTGGAGCAATGCGCTCTCCAACTACCTCCGCACCTTCGTTGGCATCATCGTCGGACTTTTGACCTTCCGTCTGCTCTACCAGCATCTGAACAAGGAGGCCTTCGGCTTCTGGTCGCTACTCTGGAGCGTCTTCGGCTACGGCATCCTGCTCGATTTCGGCTTCGGCTTTGCCGCGCAGAAGCGCGTGGCAGAGCTTTCGGTGTCCAAAAACTGGCCGCAGCTCAGCCGCGTGCTTAGCACCATCCTGTTCTTCTACCTCGCCGTGGCGGTGGTGCTCGCCGCAGCCGTCACGCTGGGATCGCATCACCTCGTGCGGCTGTTTGATGTGTCTCCCGCGCATCACGATGAGTTTCGTGTGGCCTTGATCGTCTTCTTCGCCGCCATCGGGCTGGCCTTTCCGCTCGGTATCTTTCCGGAGATCCTCCGCGGCCAGCAGCGCATCAGCCTGGCAAACAACATCACCACCCTCGCCATGCTGCTGCGGCTCGGCGTGATCACCTGGGCCGTGTGGCATGACTGGAGCTTCATGAGCATCATGATCACGGCGCTGTTCTTCACCCTCGCGCCGGACTTTGTGAGCGCCTTTTTTGCGCTGCAAAAGATGCCGGAGGTGCGGCTGAGCCCTCGACTCTTCTCCCGCGGCATCATGCGGGAGACGATGGCCTTCTCCATCTTCGCCTACATCACCACCGCCACGAACATCGTTCTCGGCAAAACCGACCAGCTCGTTCTCGGTGCCACGCTCTCCGTGGGTGCCATCGCCATCTACCAGGCCGGTGCCAAGGTGGCGGAGATCTTCGCGCAGTTCACCAAGCAGCTCCAGGACACGCTCTCGCCCGCCGCCGCTCATCTTCATGCCAGTGGCGACCACGATTCGCTGCGCGACCTCCTTCACCGTGGCACCCGCTGGAGTGCCTTGATTGCCACGCCTCTCTATGTCTTCTGCGCCTTTGAAATGCAGACCATGCTGAAGCTGCTCACCGGCGAGACGGAGATCCCGCACGAGACCTGGCTCGTGGCGCAGGTGCTGCTGCTCTGGTTCTACACCTCCACGCTCACGCACAGCGTCAGCAAGCGCATCTACATGATGAGCGGCCATGAGCGTCGCCTGATGTGGCTCGGCGTCGGCGAGGCCGTGGCGAATCTCGTGCTCAGCATCGCCCTCGTGCTCGCCTTCCGCAGCGTGGTGGCCGTCACCATCGGCTCACTCATTCCCACGCTCTACTTTGGCTGGTGCAAACTCTGGCCCTGGATGGCACGCGACATCGGCAAGCCGCCGCTGACCCTGCTGCGTGAGACCATTCTCGCTCCCGCGCTGTGCTGCGTGCCCGCCGTGGCCATCTTTGCCGCCGCGCCGCATGTGGCGGCATTTGAAGGCCGTCCCTGGGTGCAAACCCTCTGCGCCGGATGCATCGCCGGGCTCGTCACGCTCATCGCCCTCTGGCATGCCGCCTTGGCCTCGGAGGAGCGCCAGGCCATCCGCGCCCGCTTCTTCAAAAAAGCCTCCCGTCCCATCCTCGCCACCGCCTGATCACCGCCCATGCACATCGCTCACATCCTCCGCAAATACGAGCCGGCTCAATGGGGCGGCACCGAGACCGCCGTGCTGCGCCTCATCCAGGGTCTAACGGCGCACGACATCTCCTCGTCCGTGCATGCGCCGCGTCATTCGATGCCCTTTGCCACCGATCCGATCCGCTTCACCGGCACCCCCGTGAGACGTTACAACGCCTTCGTGCCCGTGCTCGGCATCAGCCAGCGCCAGCGTGAGGAACTCATTTCCTGGGGCGGCAATTTGTTCTCGTTCGATCTCCTCCCGCATCTGCTACGTGAGAAAGCGGACGTCATCCACAGCCATGCTTTGAACCGCATCGCGGGCATCGGCCTCCGTGTGGCACGCTGGAAGAAGATTCCGCATGTCATCACGCTGCATGGTGGCGCTCTCGATGTGCCTGCGGAGGTCAGCCAAAAACTCACCGCGCCTCTTCGCGGTGGCTTCGAGTGGGGAAAAGCCCTCGGTGCCCTCGTGCAAAGCCGTCGCGTGCTGGAGCTCACGGACGCCATCTTCACCTGCAACCCGCGTGAGGCCGAGCTGCTGCAAAAGAAATATCCGCGGCAGCGCATCATCGTGCAGCCGCACAGCGTGCCAGCAGCCCAGTATGCCGTGGATCATCGCGAAGCCGCCTTGAAGGCCTTTCCACAGATCGCCGGACGTGAGGTCATCGTCAAAGTGGCCCGCCTCGACCCCGCGAAGAACCTGCCCTGGCTCGTGCGCCAGCTTCCCGAGGTGAAACGCCGCCATCCGAAGGCCATGCTCGTGCTCATCGGTGCTGGCACGACGAAAGAAGTCGTTGAGGAGCTGCATCGCGAGATTGCGCGGATGGGTTTGGAAAACGACGTGCTGCTCACCGGCGGCCTCGAATCTGGCTCACCCGAACTCATCGGCCTTATCCAGCAGGCACGCACCTTTGTACTCAGCTCCACCGCGGAGCCTTTCGGCATCGTCATCCTCGAAGCCTGGGCCGCCGGCACGCCCGTGCTCTCCACCCGCACCTCCGGCCCGCTCACGCTCATCGATCATGGCCGCACCGGCATGCTCTACGATCTCAACGTGCCCGCCACCTTCCACCAGGCCATCGACGCCGTTTTCACAGATGAGGCGCTTTACCGCCACCTGCGCGAGGAAGCCCTCGCCGAGGTGCTGGCCAAGTATGACGTCAACACCATCGCCGGACGCGTCGCCCGGGTTTACGACGAATTGAGCCGCCCAGCGGCACATCGTTCTGCCACCAAGATCATCCTTCCAAAACCCAGCTACACGAACTCATGAGCGAACCTCTCATCAGCATCGTCATGCGCTCCTACAACGAGGCCTGGGCGCTGAAGGAAACGCTACCAGCTCTTGCGGCGCAAAACTACCGCCATTTCGAACTCATCGTCATCGACAGCGGCAGCACCGATGGCTCACAGGACCTGCTCCGCGCCGTCAAACCCGCGCACTTCATCCAGATCACGCCGCAGGAATACAATCCAAGCCGCGTCATGAACCACGGCATGCGCCTCGCGAAATCTGACCGCGTGCTCTTCCTCAATGCCGATGCCACCCCGCAAGGCTCCAACTGGCTGCGACCACTCGCCGAGGCGCTGCTCGATGAAAAGGTGGCCGCCTGTTTCAGTCGTCAGATTCCACGCCCCGACTGCGAGGCCGTCTTCGCCTGCGATTACGATCGCTGCTTTGGACCGCAGCGCGAATCAGCGAAGTGGGACCATTTCTTCAGCATGGTCAGCAGTGGCCTTCGAAAGGATGTGTGGGCGCTGCGTGGCTTCCGCGAGGATTTGCAATATGCCGAGGACGACGAGTACACCCGCTGGTGCAAAGCCCGAGGCTTTGAGATCCACTACATCTCCGACTCCGTGGCGATGCACAGCCACAACTACACGCCCGCCCAGGCCCGCAAACGCGCTCACGGCGATGCCCGCGCCTTTGCCCAGGCTGGCAGCATCACCGCCGAGGACCGTCGCTGGCTCAAAACCGTGCTGCTCGGCGTGGTGAGCGATGCACGCCACGACCTGCGCTGGTGCACCCGAAACAAGCGCTTGCCCGAATTCCTCCACGCCTTGCGCATTCGCTGGAATCAGCGCCTCGGCAAATTCGCGGGCTTTCAATCAGCTTAAACCCTCCAGGGCCTTGCGCAGGTCGGCAGGCTTCACGGGAGCAGGCACGATCACATCGGCGGCGGGATGGCTTTTCGGGTCTGCCTGGCCATGAATGACGATCAAACGTGCCTCACTCGCGAGGTCGCGAATCTCCGCCACGACCTCTGCCGCTGCCTCGTGGGCATCGATAACGCAAAACGCGGCCTGGGTGAGCTTGGCGTGGCCTTTCAGCTCATCGAATGAACTCACGGTCTCGACGGTGGCCCCCGTCTTCTCGATCACGCGTGAGACGAGCATGCGTGTCATCGAATCATCGGTCCAAACGAGAGCGAAAGGCCCGGTGGAGGCTTTGAGGCTGCGGAAGGCTTCCACCGGCACTTCGACGTGGAAGGTGCTGCCTTGCCCCGGCTTCGATTCCGCCCAGATGCGGGCCTTCATCGAATCGCAGAGGCGTTTGCACAGCGCCAGGCCCATGCCGGTGCCGCCGTGACGACGCGTGGTGCTACCATCCGCTTGAAACAGCGGCTCAAACAAGCGCTCCGCATGATGCCCGGCGATGCCGATGCCGGTGTCCTGCACCTCAAAGTGCAGCAGACCACCACCCGCTTCATGCGGCGTGGCCCGCACGCGGATCTCGATGCCGCCAGCATCGGTGAACTTGATCGCATTGGAGAGGAGCTGCGAGAGCACCTGACGCAGAAAAGCCGTCTGCGCGGTGAAGAAACCTGGACACTCCACCGCGATCTTTTGCACGACTTGCAGGCCTTTCTCACGCAGCGCCGGCTCGTGATGCTTGAGAACCTCCTGCAGTAGCGTGGCGAGGTTGGTCTCCTCCGCCTTGACCTGCGAACGTCCGCCTTCGAGCTGGGTAAACTCCAGAATGCTCGTGAGTGTGGCCAACAGCGATTCACCGGAGTGTTGCACGGTCGCCAGCATGTCACGCTGGGCCGGGTCGAGCTTCGTCTGCGCCAGCATTTCCGTCATGCCAAGCACGGCGTTCAACGGTGTACGAAGCTCATGGCTCATCGCGCCAAGAAAATCCGCCTTCACACGCTCTGCCGTCATCGCGGCCTGATTGGCCTTCATGAGGCTCTCGATGGAATTTTTGAGGCGACGGTGATAGCCCGCCATGCCGTGACCCGCCAGATAGGCGAGAAACAAAACACCCAAGGCGCTAAGCGAAGCCACATGCCGCAGGCCGGAGCGTTGCAGCTCGAAGTCTTCGAGGGACATGTCCACGCCCGTAGCTCCCACGAGCCGGCGTTGACCGTCAAAGATCGGCGCATAGGCGCTCAAAAAGGTGCCCCAACGGTCGGAGTAAGGCTGTTGATCCACCTTGGGCACGCCGATCTCCAGCACGCGGCGCAGCGTGGGGCTGGGATGCTCGTAAAGCTCCATGAGGTGCGCTTTATCGTCCCTGCCATCGTGATCGGCATCGCCGGAGGGCGTGGTATCGAGCACGAAGCGAACCTGATCGCCATTAAGCATGCAGGTGTAGGTAAATTTGATCATTCGCACCGGGTCGATCGCGTCCCTCGCCTTCTCCATCTGTCGCACGAGTCGTCGATACTCGTCGGAGTTCTCCTGCGAGGGCTCCTTGAGCTGCTCATGCGCCTCCGCATCCACCGCATGCGCCAGCACTCGCGCCGCGCTGAGCAGCTGCTCCTGAATCGAGAGCTTCAAAATGAGGTCCGCCTGCGAGTGCATGTTCCACACCGCCATGAGCAGCGGCACGATGACGAGCGCAAACGTCGCCCCCCCGATGAAGGCAGGATGCCAGGACAACCAATGCGGGCGGCTGGTGGCTTCAGGAGGGTGGTGGGGGCGGTGGGCGGGCACGAGCAGAAATGCGACGAGCGGAATGATACACGAACTTTGACTTTTCGCTGCCTTGCCGTCCTCCCCCCAAATGCGGGGGCAGCTTCCAAAGACCCGCACTTGCGGGGACTGACAGCGCCCGCCGCCGCCGCGAACATCCGGCGCCAATCTTTCCCATGCGCATCCTCACGCTCACCAATCTCTACCCGCCCTTCTACGTCGGCGGTTACGAACTCCGCTGCGCCGCGATCACCGAGGCACTGCGGCAGCGAGGACATGAGGTGAGGGTGCTCACCAGCGATCACGGCCTCGACACCTCTTCCGCGCCGGAAAATCAGCCGCATGTGCATCGCAAGCTGCGCATCCACGGCTACTACGGCCATCCCTGGCTGCCGCTGAGCCGCCTCGAACATCTTGAAACGCACAACAACCAGGCACTGCGCGATGAGATCACCTCCTTCAAACCGGATGTCGTCCACGTCTGGTGCATGAACGGCCTCTCGAAGTCGCTCTGCCTGACGCTTCAACAGCTCCATGTGCGGGTCGTCTATGATGTAAGCGATCATTGGATCCTCCGCAGCCTCAAGGCGGATGTCTGGCTCGACTGGTGGAACCGCCGCGAAGGTTCGCTCGCCTCGCAGGCCCAGCGACTGCTGTGGACGCTCGGCGGCCGTCGCAAGCGCCTGCATCCCCTCGCGCCCACCAATCCGGTGAGCGACATCCGCTTTCCGCGCCTCTACTTTACCAGCGCCCGCCTGCGTGAACTCACCGCACAGCAGGGTTACGATGTGGGCCATGGCTCCGTCATTCATTGCCCGGTCGATACGGAGCACTTCAGTGGCACGCCGGTGCTGCGTGAGCCACGACGATGGCTGTGGGTGGGCCGTCTGGCCGAGGACAAAGGCATCCACACCGCGCTGCGGGCGCTCGCCTTACTCAAAGACGCCTTTCAAGGCGAGCTGCACATCTACGGCAAAGGCGATGCGAGCTATGTCGATGGCTTGAAGAAATTCGCCGAGGAGCATCACCTGCCGGTTTCTTGGCACAGCGCCACGCCGGATCAGATGCCGGAGATCTATCGCTGCCATGACGCGCTGCTTTTCACCTCCGAATGGGAGGAGCCCTTCGCTCTCACACCATTGGAGGCCATGAGCTGCGGTCTGCCGGTCATCGGCACGCTCACCGGCGGCAGCCGTGAGCTCTTCCGGCATGCGGACAACGCGCTCACTTATGACGCCGGCGATGCCGGTCACCTCGCCGAGCGGATCCTGCTTCTACAAAACGACGCCGCGCTGCGCCAAAACATCACCGTGAACGGCCACGAGGAGGTGCGCCACCGCTTCGCCATGCAGCCCATCGTCGATCAAGTGGAGGAATTTCTCAGCGCATGAGCACTCGCTTCACCCTCGATGGCAGCGCCGAGCTGGAGCGACACCTCGAAAAGGTCTGCGACGACGTGCGCCACGGCGTGAAAGCCCTCATTCCCGCCTCGAAGCTCGAAGGCCTGGCGCTTGCTGGCGGTTATGGCCGTGGTGAAGGCGGTGTGCTGATCACAGAGGACGGCGATGCGCCCTACAACGACATCGAATTCTTCGTCTTCATCCGCGGCAGTACCTTCCTCAATGAACGACGCTTCAAAGCCGCGCTGCATGCACTTGGGGAGCGCCTCACACCGGCGGCAGGCATCGAGGTGGAGTTCAAGGTCATCTCCGCCTCCGCGCTGCGTCAGGCGGAGACGAGCATGTTTTATTACGACCTCGCCATGGGCCATCGCTGGCTCATCGGCGATGATCACCTTCTCAAAGGCTGCGCCCACCATCGCGATGCCGCACGCATCCCGCTGCGCGAGGCCACACGCCTGCTCTTCAACCGCTGCTCCGGCCTCTTGTTCGCGAAGGAGCGCCTTCAGCGTGCCACCTTCACTTCAGAAGACGCTGACTTTGTCGCGCGAAACATCGCCAAGGCCCAGCTCGCCCTCGGCGATGCGCTTTTGGCGGCGGAAGGCCGTTATCACTGGAGCTGTCGCGAGCGTCATCAGCGCCTGGAGGCCGAGGAAGCTGTGAGGTGGCATCACGCCATCGGCGTCGAATTCAAACTGCATCCGCATCGTTCAATGGAAAGCCGCGAAACACTCACCGCGCTGCACCGCGAGGTCACCGAGCTGGCCCGTGGCATCTTCTTGAACATCGAGGCCCGCCGTCTCGGCCTGCTGTATGCCACGCCCGCCGAGTATGCGCAGGACACCCTCAACAAATGCCCCGAGCAGCCGCTGTGGAAGAACGTTTTGCAGCATCTCCGCACGCCGCATGTACCGCTCGGCGTGCCGCAGCCGGTCGAGCGTCATCCGCGTGAATCCCTGCTGCATGCGCTCTGCCTCATGCTGTGGGAAAACCTCCTCATCACCCGCGAACGCCTGCTGGCCTACACCACGCTCTGGCATCGCTTCAACTAACTCCCCTCACTTGCGGGCGATGCGCAGCGGACACGCGAAGGACATCATCACAGCCCAGAAAAATGAACATCCTCGTCATCTATCCCCACATCCCGTATCCGATCGACCGCGGAACGTATCAGCGCACCTTCCATCTGCTGCGTGAGCTGGCCCGCGAGCACACCGTCGATCTCATCGCGCTGAGCGAAGGGGGCGAGCGCATGGAGCACCGCGGCGTTTTTGAGGCGTTCTGCCGCGAGGTGACCTTCGTGCCCTTCGAGCATCCGAAATGGCCGAAGCTCTTCCCCGGCCGCTTGCTCAATCTCACACCTTCCTCCATCCGGCATTGGAAGCTGCCAAACATCGCCGAATCCATTCGCCGCCAGGTGAGCAGCCGCCGCTACGACCTCGTGCATGTCTGCGACATCGTGCTGGCGCAGTACTTCCTCGATGAGCACAAAGACATCCCGCTGAGCATCGACCGCAGTCGCGTGGATCTGCAATTCCAGACGCAGCAGGCCGCTTTCAACACGAACACCATCAAGGACAAATTCCTCGCGGGCGAGCATCTGGCGAAGATGTGGCTCTTTGAGCGAAAGGTGGCCAAGCGCAGCCAGCTCCAGGTGCTCTGCGGGCCGGATGACGAGGTCTTTGTGCGCCGCCGCATCAGCCATGAAGTTCCGCTCCAGGTCATCGCGAACGGTGTCGATCTCGATTTCTTCAAGGCGGAGGTCGATCGTGAACCACTCGCTGCGCAGCCCACCGTGCTATTTTGCGGTGCGATGGATTACACGCCGAATGTCGATGCGCTTCGCTGGTTCTTCAGCGGCATTCACGAACGCCTGCTCCAGGCCGTGCCGAATCTGAAGGTTCTCATCGTGGGCAAATCACCCCTCGCGGAGGTTCAGGCCTATGCGCAGCGTGCTGGCGTCACCGTCACTGGCAGCGTCGAGGACGTGCGGCCGTATTATCGGCGAGCGTGGCTGCAAATGGTGCCGCTGCGCATTGGCGGCGGCACACGACTCAAGATCGTCGAAAGCCTCGCCATCGGCACGCCAGTCGTCTCGACGACCATCGGCGCCCAGGGCCTCGATTTGAAGCATGATGCCAACATCCTCCTCGCGGACACCAGCGCGGCCTTCGCGGATCATATCATCCGCGCCTTGCAGAATCCGCCGCTTCGTGAGCATCTCCGCCTCAACGGCATCCGCACCGCGAAAGAGCGCTTCGGCTGGCGAAAGATCGGCGCACGGCTCAGCGAGGCTATCCACGAACGCTTCGAACCCGCTCGCAGGCATCAGATCCGCCTCATGAAGGTGCCTTTCGATGTCGTGACCATGCCGCAGACCATCGAACGCATCACCGAGATGATCGACTCACGCCAGCCGCACTACCTGGCCACGGCGAATGTGGATTTTCTCGTGCAATCCACGCACGATGCCGAGCTGCGCCGCATCCTCGACAACGCGCACCTCGTCGTCTGTGACGGCACACCGTTCGTCTGGCTCTCCCGCTGGCTCGGGCGGCCGCTGCCGGAGCGTGTCGCCGGATCGGATCTCGTGCCGGAGCTGCTGGCCACCGCCGAAAAGAAGCGCTGGCGTGTGTTTTTCCTCGGTGGCGAACGCGGCGTGCTCGCCGAGGCCGTGCGGAATGTCGAAACGCAGTATCCTGAGCTGGAGATCGCCGGAGCCTACTCGCCGCCGTTTGCACCGCTGGACAAAATGAACCACGACGCCATCAACCGCCGCGTCCGCGAGTCTGAACCTGACCTGCTGCTCGTGTCCTTCGGCTGCCCGAAGCAGGAAAAATGGATCGCCCGCAACTATCAAACCCTCGGCGTGCCCGTGAGTGTGGGCGTGGGTGCCACGATCGACTTCCTCGCGGGCTCCATGCGCCGCGCCCCCATGTGGATGCGCAAGTGCGGCCTCGAATGGGTCTTCCGACTGCTTCAAGAACCGAGGCGACTGTTAAAACGCTACGCGGCGGATCTCGCCGTCTTCGGCTGCGGCTCCATGAAGGAGCTCACCGGTGCTTTGGTTTATCACAAGTCTTCCCGTTCATGAACATCGCCCTCTCCACCAGCGTCATGCAGCGCGGCAAAAGCGGTGTCGGCCAGTATGTGCTCGCCCTCACCCGCGCCCTGCTCGCCCATACCAGCGAGGTCAACTTTCACCTTCTCGTGCTGGAGGAGGACATCCCGCTTTTCGACTTCGTCCGCGACCGGATGAAGATCGTGCCTGTCGCCGAGCGATGGCGGCCCGCGGTTAAAAACATCCTCTGGCACCAGCTCGTGCTGCCACGTTGGCTGGCACGCCATCACATCGACGTACTGCACGTGCCCAGCTACCGCCGCATGCTCAGCAAGGCTCCGTGCCGCCTCGTCTCCACCATTCATGACCTCGCGCCCTTTCATGTGCGTGGCAAATACGACCTCGCCCGCATGATTTACGGCCGCGTCGTGGTGAAGCACCTCGCCCGCCAGCAGAATCAGATCCTCACCGTCAGCTCCAGCACCGCACGAGATGTGCAGCGCTTTTTTGGCATCCCGCTGGAGCAGCAGAAGGTCATCTTCAATGGCATCGACCACCGCCGCTTCCAGCCAGGAGATCAAGCCATGGCCGCCGAGCAGGCACGGCAGCGCTGGGACCTCGCGCATCCCTTCTTTCTCTATGTCTCGCGTTTGGAGCATCCAGCCAAAAACCACGTCCGCCTCATTGAGGCCTTCACCTGGTTCAAAAGACTCACGAACAGCCCCTGGCAGCTCGTGCTTGCCGGGAGTGACTGGCATGGGGCACAGCACATTCACGAGGCCGCAAAGGCCTCCCCCTTCGCCGAGGACATCCGCTTCCTCGGCTTTGTCGAGGATGACGCCCTGCCCAATCTCTACCGCGCCGCCTCGTGCATGGTTTATCCCTCCTTGTTCGAGGGCTTCGGCCTGCCTCCGGTGGAAGCGATGGCCTGCGGCACGCCCGTCATCAGCTCGATCTCTGGTTCTCTCGATGAGGTCGTGGCCAACGCGGCCCAAATCGTGAACCCCGAGGACGCCATCGACATCGCGGAGGCCATGCGCTTCATCGCCAGCAGTTCCGAGCGGCGTGAGCACCTCGTTCGCGCCGGTTTGGAGAATGCGAAACGCTTCGATTGGGGCAAAAACGCCGCGCAGGTCATGCAGGCTTACGCCGGGAGGCTTTCCCCCACCTGGGGGGATTGTCCCGGCGCGGGGATGCAGCACCTTCGCACACCATGTCCGACCTCGCCCTGACGCCCTCTGCTCCGAACCATCTCCGCCCCCGGGTGATGCGTCGTCGCACGCTGGCCCGTCGCCGGGCGGAAGTACTGCTCGATGCCGATCCCGCCGAGGAAACCGCCCAGGCGGCCGCCAGCGGCCTGAAACTGCCGTTTGATCCACTGCGCCTCATTGATGCCGTCGTGCGTCGCTGGTGGCTGATGCTGCTCGCGGGCAGTTTGCTAGGCTCAGGCATGTTTGCCATGGGCTACAAGCGCTTCGAGACGCTGCACACCGCGAAGGCTCAAATCGTCAAACAAGAAGCCGCGTCCTCCTTCCGCCAGTCCGACTCCGGCGAGGCCTTCCGCCCTCGGGACATGACGATCCTCACCTTCATCAAGCTCATGCACAACGGGGCCGTTGTCGAGGGCGCCGCGAAGCGCCTTGAAGGTCGCTACGACGAGAGCGTGATCCGCTCCGGCCTCATCATTGCTCCCGAGCGAAACACCGATGTCGTCTCCATCAGCATGACCTGCGATCAGAGCCCGGAAGCGGCGCTTGCCATCCTTCAGGCCTACACCGCCGAGGTGCTCCTGCTCGCCCGCGACCTCCAGCGCGGCTCTGCCACCGAAATGCGCTCGTTTCTTCAAGAACAGATCAAGCGCACCGAATCCGATCTCGTGAAGGCCAACGAGGAACTGCTCGATTACGCCAAGCGTGAGCAGCTCATCGATGCTGACAAGCAGATGGACGCCTGGCTCGGCGAACTCGGCAACTTCACGCTCAAGTACGAAACGCTGAAGCTCGACCACGAAACGCTCGATCTGCGCATCCAGGGCGTCGAAAACGAGCTCGCCAAGGTCGATACGAATGCCGCAAGGCTCGACACCGCCCGCCGCGAGTTGGCGGAGCTGGCCGTGCGCTACACCGATGAGCATCCCACCATGATCGAGGCTCGTGAAAAGCTGGTCACCATGGAAGCGCAGATGAAAAACAGCGGCCCACGTGCCGATGCGCCACCGAAGCCCGGCGAGAGCGCCGTCGCGGAAAGTTTGTACCTCGAACTCGTGCGCCTTCGCTCCGAAAAGAAGGTCATGCAGGAGCAGCTCGGCAAGCTGGAGGTCGTCCGCGCCGAACTGAATGACCGCCTCGCCACGCTGCCGCGCAAGGCGATGGAATACGCCAGCATCAAATCGAAGCAGCAGACCCTCGAAGCTTCGCGTGACCTTCTCGCCGGCCGCCAGCGTGAGGCCGCCTTGTTTGAAGAAGATGCGCAGGGTTACTTCAAGCTCTTCGCCATGGACCGCCCGCAGGACGTGGCTTCGGTCAAACCCACGCAAAAGCTCGCCATGGTCACCGGCGGCGGTTTTGCGGCCGGAGCAGCCGTCGTGGCCATGCTCGCCATCACGCTCACCCTACTCGACAGCCGCATCCGTAGCGCGGGGGATCTGAAACGCGCCACCGGCGTGCCTGTCATCGGCTTCCTGCCGCAGGATCAGCGCCAGCTTGTCGAAAGCGAGGAAGCCTGGGCCTTCCGCACCTGGACGCGGCTCCAGCCGATGCTCGTCATCCCTGCTCGCGGCGAGGCCACCGTCTGCGGCCTCATGCATGCCGATGATGCCGAAACGGCCACCCACATGACGCGCCGCCTCGCGATGGCCGCCGTGCGTCGTGGCTTGAATTGCCTCACCATCTCCAGCGAAGGCAGTTTCGATCTCGAAGAGGCCGTGCGCGATCCCGAGCACGTCATCGAGCATCTGCGAGAGACCAGCGATGCCGTTTGCAGCCTTCGCATCGGCCCCGGCTGGACGTGGACGACCGCGCAGCGTCAGCAATGGCTCGCAGCCATGAATGTCTGGCGCACCTCGCCGCAGCTCGTCATCCTCATCACGCTGCCCTCCGTCGAGCAGCCGGAGGCTCTACTCATCGCCGAGCGTCTGCCGAACCTCATCTGGGCGGGCCGCAGCGGTCACTCCCGCGTGCAAAACGTCAGCGACACCCTCCGCATGTATCGCGATACCGGCTGCCGCCTCGTCGCTGCCGTGCTCGATCACGCTCCCGCGCTCAAACCGATGGCACTCGCCCGTTTCGCCGCGCTGCTCGTGCTTTCCTCCGCCTTCGTGAATGCCGCGCCCGTCACCCAGCCACCGCTGCTCCTCGGCCCCGGCGATGCCGTGAACATCAACATGCCCGGCTTTGAAGGTCACGAACGTGCCGAGATCTCCATCGGCCCCGATGGCCGCCTCACCTACCTGCAAGCGCGGAACATCCAGGCCGCCGGACTGAGCGTGGATCAGCTCCGTGACAAACTCACCACCGAGCTGCGCCGCTACTACCGCAATGCCAAGGTTGTCGTCACGCCCTTCACCTTCCAAAGCCGCAAGGTCTATGTGCTCGGCAAGGTCGTGAAAAAAGGCGCGATCAATCTCGACCGCCCCATGAGCATTCTGGAAGTCGTCGCCGAGGCAGGTGGACTGGAAACCGGACTCTTCCAGCAAAACACCGTCGAGCTGGCGGATCTCGGCCGCAGCTTCGTCATGCGCGGTCAGCAGCGCCTGCCGGTGAATCTTGAGTCCCTCTTCCTGCATGGCGACATGACGCAAAACGTCCGCGTCGAGCCGGGCGACTACCTTTACTTTCCTTCCGCGAACTCGAACGAGATCTATGTGCTCGGCGATGTGAAGATGCAGGGCACGCAGGGCCTTCTCGCCCACACCAGCGTTCACAGCGCCATCGCCCAGGCCGGTGGCTTCACGCAACGGGCTTACACCAAGCGTGTTCTCGTTGTCCGTGGCTCGCTCGACAAGCCGGAGCGCTTCGCCGTGGACATGGATGACATCCTCACCGCGAGGGCCAAAGGCTTCCGCCTGGAGCCGAAGGACATTGTTTACATCGCCGACCGCCCCTGGGCGCGGGCGGAGGAACTCGTCGGCATCGCCGTCAATGCCTTCCTGCAAGGCGCGGTCTCAAGCTGGACCAACCACAACATCGGCCCCTTCATCCAGCAGCCCCTGCTGCCGCAGATCCGTTGATCGCCGAGCTTTGGCGGACCAAAAACGCGGAGTTTTAGCCCTGGATACGGCAAGGTTTATCAAAAAGCCCTTGTCGGACCCGGACGTGATGTCGTTTAGTTTCGGCATGCCAGAAACGAACAGCAGTTCCCCCGAACAGAAAATCCTCCGCGTCGGCGTGGTGGAGGATGACGCGACGTTGCGGCTCTTCCTCAAAAAGCTCATCCAGAAGCCCGCGAACGGTTTTGAGTTCATCGGAGCCTGGGAATCCGCCGAGGACGCCGTGAAGCCCATCGCCGAATCGCGACCTCATGTGGTCATCGTCGATCTCGAGCTGCCAAAGATCTCCGGCATCGAATTGATCCGCCAGATGTCCCTACGGCTCGGCAACACCGCCTTCGTCGTCCTCACCATCCACGACGACCCCGACAAAGTCTTCGCCGCTCTCCGTGCCGGGGCCCACGGCTACCTGCTGAAGTCCTCCAAGCCCACCGACATCGCCGCCGGCATCCGTCAGGCCAGCGAAGGTGGTGCCCCGCTCAGCCAGGAAATCGCGCGACTCCTCATCAAGACCTTCCAAGAGCCCGTCGTGCCGCAGAAGAAGGAAATCCCCGGCCTCACCCCGCGTGAGAGCCAGATCCTCGAACGCCTCGCCCAAGGCATGGTGCCCAAAGAAGTCGCCCACGACCTCGGCATCAGCTACGAAACCGTCCGCGACTACCTCAAGGCCGTGTACATGAAGCTCCACGTCCGCTCCCGCACCGAAGCCGTGATCAAGTATCTCGAGCATCAGCAGTAGGCCCGCGCCGCGGGCATCGACGATAGCCCATAGACGATAGACTCCCTCAAACCGCGCCAGCGTGATCGTCTATTGTCTATGGTCTATCCGTTCCCGCCCAAGCTGGCTAGGTGCCTCACAGGAATAGACAATAAACGATAGACGATAGGATTCCCCAAACCGCGCCAGCGTTATCGTCTATTGTCTATTGTCTATCCATTCCTACCCAAGCTGACTCGGTCCCTCACGGGAATAGACAATAAACGATAGACGATAGGCTCCCTCAAACCGCGACAGCGTGATTGTCTATTGTCTATCGTCTATCCGTTCCCGCTCTATCCGTGCGATGACGTTTGCCTTGGACGGGGCCGGCCTCGATCTGCGATGCCCACGCGGAGAGCTGCCGCAGGCAGGATTCGGCGGAGAGCCGGATCTCACGCAGCATCGGCAGGGCGGGCTTGAGCTTCGGACGCTGCATCACCGTCGCACACATCGACATCACCTCGCTGGCCGAACCACGTGCATAGCCGAGGAAAGACGCGAGCTCACCTGTCGTGACGCGGTCAAACCCCTCGGCGATGTTGTTGGGCACGGACAAGGCCGCGCGGTCGATCTGGTTGCGAAACCCGGCCGAAAGCAGAGCTGGATGCGCCTCCAGCAAATCGAGCACCAGATTGTACAACTTGGCTCCTTCCTTCCACACGGGCAGCTCTTCAAAATTCTTGTAGCTCGGCATAACGGATGATCGTCTTTTCTAACGCGTCCTCGCCGGTCTATCACCCCGATCGTCTATTGTCTATCCTTTCCCGCCCAAGCTGCCTCGGCGCCTCATGGGAATAGACAATAAACGATAGACGATAGGCTTCCCAAATCGCGACAGCGCTATTGTCTATTGTCTATCCTGCCCGCCCAAGCTGCCCCGGTGCCTCATGGGAATAGACAATAAACAATAGACGATAGGCTTCCCAAATCGCGACAGCGCTATCGTCTATTGTCTATCGTCTATTCCCGACCCTTCGCCCTTCGCCCTTCGCCCTTCGCCCTTCGCCCTTCCCCTCCACCTGGGGGGATTGTTCGCCCGCCTCCTTTCCACCATGGTTTTCTCATGTTCATGAAACCATGTGCCTTGCTGCCACTCGTCCTGCTTTCCTCCTGCTCGCTGTTCAAAGGCCCGCTCTTCGATCCGCGTGGAAAACCTCACACCGTGGCCGCCTCCCCCGCGTTCTCAATTTCCGGGCCCAAAGCCGGCATCGACCCCACCTACCTGAAGCAACCGGACAAAGCCTACACCCTCGGCCCCGGCGATAAACTGGAGATCGAAATCCTCGGCGAGACCGGCACCCGCAACGACACCTTTGTCACGCCGGATTCCAAGGTGTACTTCGATCTGCTTCCCGGCATCGACGTGGCCGGCAAGACCACCCAGCAGCTCCAGGCCGAGCTGGAGAAGGAACTCGTGAAGTTTTACAAGCAGCCGCAGGTCGCCGTGACGCTGCGCGATGCCGTCAGCCAGCGGGTGTGGGTGCTCGGCCGTCTCAACGCCCCCGGCATCTACCCGCTGAAGCAGCCCATGCGGGTGCTCGATGCCATCTCACAGGCCGGCGGGCTCTTCACCTCCCGCTTCACCGGCACCACCGAGGAGCTGGCCGATCTGCAGCACAGCTTCCTCATCCGCCAGGGCCGCATGCTGCCCGTCGATTTCCAAAAGCTCGTGCGTGAGGGCGACATGGCCCAAAACATCTACCTGGAACCCGATGACTATGTCTATCTGCCCTCCGCACTCACCAATGAGGTCTATGTGCTCGGTGCCGTCACGGAGCCTCGGCCCATCGGCTTCATGAGCGACATGAATCTCATGTCCGTACTCGGTCGCGGCCTCGGCGTGCGACCAGATGCCGATCTGCGAAACGTCTCCATCATCCGTGGCTCACTCACCGAACCGAAGATCGCCACCGTGAACGCGCTGGAGATCTTGAACGGCAAGGCCACCAACGTCACCCTGGAGCCTGGCGACATCGTTTTTGTGCCTGGAGCCGATAGCGTCTTCTCCCCCGGCGATCTCGCCCGGCAGGCGGTGAATACCTTTGTGCGCCTCGTCGCCGCCACTGAAGGCAGCCACGCCGGTGCACCGAATGCGCAAAGCATCGGCTTGAACGTCAACATCGGAGGAGGAACCAACTGATGAGCACGAAACGCATCCGCCCGCTCATCATCGCTGAGGCGGCCAATCCCGCGCTCACCAGCGCCGCGCTCGTCGGCTGGTCCTGCGCCCGCGCCATCGCGGCGGAGACCGATGCGCACATCGTCACCGAATGGCGCAACCGCGACGACTTCATCAAGGCCGGCCTCGTCGAGGGCAAGGACTTCACCGCCATCAACAACCGCCGCCTCCAGCACCTCTCATGGAGCCTCACCAACAAGCTCAGCGGCAAGGGCAATTTCAGTTGGAGCCTCTACGCCCTGCTTTCGAATCTCGTCTATCCCTTCTTCGAGCGGGCGCTGTGGCGGGCGTTTGAGTCGCGCTTCAAAGCGGGCGAGTTTGATGTCGTCCACCGCATCCTGCCGCTCTCACCCACCACGCCGAGCTGGATCGCGCCGAAGCTGAAGAAGATCGGCGTGCCCTTCGCCGTGGGGCCGCTCAATGGCGGCGTGCCCTGGCCGAAAGGCTTTGACGAGCTGCGCCGCCATGAACGCGATGCCGCCGGCAAGCTGCGGGCGCTCTACAAGCTCACGCCCGGCATCCAGGCCACGCGTGAATGCGCCAGCGCCATCCTCACCGCCTCCCGCACCACCCTGCGGGAGATGCCGGAAAACGTGCGCGACCGCTGTGTCTTCATTCCCGAGAACGCGGTCGATCTCGCCAAGTTTCCCCTCACGCCGCGTGACGCGCCCGATTTGAATCCCGACCTGCCGCTGCGCCTTTCCTTCGTCGGCCGACTCGTCGCGCTTAAAGGCGTGGACATGCTGCTCGAAGCCGCCGCGCCTTTGTTGAAGGCCGGTGGTGCCACGCTCGACATCATCGGCGATGGACCCGAACGCGCCCGCTTGCAGTCGCTGATCGAATCGCTCGGCCTCACCGCCTCTGTGCGCATGGAGGGCTGGATCGATCACGCCAAGCTCGGTCCGCGACTGCGGGAGAGCGATCTGTTTGTCTTCCCCAGCATCCGCGAATTCGGCGGTGGCACCGTGCTGGAGGCCATGGCGCTCGGTGTGCCGCCCGTCGTCCTCGATCACGGCGGCCCGCCCGAGCTCGTCCCGCCCGGCACCGGCTTCGTCCTGCCCATGACCACCCGCGACGACATCATCCACCGCCTGCGGGATCTCCTCCTCAACGTCCAAACCCAACGCGAGAGGCTCGCCGACACCGGTCGCCGCGCCCAGGACCACGTCCGCACCTACTACACCTGGCCCGCCAAGGCCCAGCAGATCGTCGAAGTCTATCAATGGATGCTCGGCCGCCGCTCCACCAAACCCGATTGGGGCACGCCGATGGGAGCCCTGTAACCGGGGCATTCTTGCCCCGCCTGAGCGGAGGTCAGTGGTCAGAGCTTCAAACCAAAAACCAAGCACGAAGAACCAAGAACCAAGAACATCTCCGCCCTTCTCTTCACGTCACGCGGTCCGATCGACCCGCCCGCAACGCTTCGCGTAGCGATGCGGGCGGGGGACGAAGCCACCGCTCCACCGCTCACCGCTCACCTCCCACCACTCCGCTTCCGCATTCCTCATTCGCCATTCGTCATTCGTCATTCCTCCCGCCATGCCCTCCAAGTCTCACGCGCCCTTCCTCATCCCCTCCCTCGACGGCCTGCGAGCGGTGGCGATTCTCATCGTGTTCCTCAGTCACGCGGGGCTGTCGCACATCGTGCCGGGGTTGTTTGGGGTGACGGTGTTCTTCTTTCTCAGCGGCTACCTCATCACCACGCTCATGCGGATGGAGTGTGAACGCACGGGCGGGGTGAACCTTCGCGACTTCTACCTGCGTCGCGCCCTGCGCATCTTCCCGCCGTTTTACCTCGTGCTGGCGGTCATCACGCTTCTCGCTGCCAGCGGAGCGGTGGAAGGCGGCTTCAGTTGGGCGGCCATGGCAGCACAGGCGGGCTTCAGCTCCAACTTCTGGGAGATCAACGGCGGCCTCCAGCCTGCGGGCACCGAGGTGATGTGGTCGCTCGCCGTCGAGGAGCATTTCTACTTGCTCTTCCCGCTGCTCTACCTCGCTTTGCGACGCCTCCTCCCGGATCGAAAGCATCAATTCATCGTCTTGATGAGCCTCGCCGGTCTCGTGCTCGCCTGGCGCATGCTGCTCGTGCATGGCTGGCAGGCCATCGACCTCCACAACGGCAGCAGCCACCACCCCCGCACCTGCCACGGCACCGATACCCGCTTCGACGGCCTGCTCTTCGGCTGCGCCCTCGCCGTCTGGCACAATCCCGCCCTTGATCCCGGCGGCCTGCCGCGTCGCCTCCTGCTCTTCGTCCTGCTGCCCCTCAGCCTCGTCGTGCTGCTCGGCAGCTTCGTCCTGCGCGACGTCGCCTTCCGCGAGACCTGGCGCTACACCGTTCAAGGCCTCGCCCTTCTCCCCGTCTTCATCGCCGTCATCCGCCACCCCGACTGGCTGCCCTTCCGCTTCCTCAACTGGTCCTGGGTCCGCCAAATCGGCGTCCTCTCCTATGCCTTCTACCTCGTCCACTCCCTCGTCCTCGCCCTGCTGAAGACCCACGCACCGATTTCCAAGCTCGCGCAGGGCGTGACGGCGTTTGTGCTCTCCTTGCTCATCGCTTGGCTCATGCACCACCTCATCGAAAAGCCCTGCGCGAGGCTGAAGAAGCGTTTCGCGGCGAAGTAATCGCTTGGCTCCAGCATGCAGCAGAGAGCGAAGGGCAAAGGGCGAAGAGTCCGTACGTTGTTCACGCTTCAGCGTGCCTCCTGTTCCGCCTCTGACTCCTGCTCCGCCTCCAGTGCTCAGAGGTCAGAGGTCAGAGGTCAGACGTGTGAAGGGAACGCGGGCACTCCTGCCCGCTATTTCACTCCGCCACCTTCAAGGCCTCCGCAATCGTGGCGAATTGCACCAGCGCGGCTTAGAGGTCTTCCAAACAGCAGCGCCTAGCGAGATTGGCTGTGCGAAGCACCGGGCGGAGCCCGAAGATGACCGGGCACCTGAGCCAACGGTCAACTGCTCGACGTAGTCGCTATACAAGAGGCCGACATCGCGTTCCGTAGTAGCTGGAGTGCCGTAGTTCCAGCACTTGGGGACGAGGGCGATGAAGGTGTTCATCACTGCTTAGAAAAGGCGGGATTGACAATTTCGGGGCGCTATGGTCCCATGAAACAGCACTCTGACGAGCCGAAGCTCCACGCTGCGCGTGGGGTCCTTAGTAGGCCCGGAGGAGTGCTTTTTCATGCCCCGTCGTTGGCCGGAGATTTGGGGACAAAGAGCCAGTGGCGGTAAGGCATGGACCATGTTCCTTCGGGGAAAGGCTGGGCAGCCGTGGAAATCTTGGGATTTAGCGCAGGCTTGAGCGTGTGGATCTCACCCAGGATATGGCGGTAAAGTTTGTCCTTGGCGATGGTGCGCTTGCCGCGTTCACGTTGGCCTTCGGGCTTGATCAGATGAAGCTCGTTCAGGCGAAATGCCATGGCACCGAGCACCAGGTCCACACATTGCAGCAGCACATGCTCCTTCGAGTCCACCTCGGTGATATGGTCGGGAGACAAGTGCAGCCCCGCGTGACGCAACTGCGCTGCGGCTGGCAGTCCACCGAGGAATCCCTTGAACTGCAAGACACTTTCCTTCGTGTGAGGAAACTGGTCGAAGAAGAGGCGCAGACGCGTGCCATCGGGCCGATCCGGCACATGGGCCAGGCCGAACCCATGCTTGATGAACTGGTAGTAGAGCTTGAAGTAGCTCTCATCCCACGCAGCACGGCTCATGTTCTCCGGCCCAGTGTCACTGCCACGAAACATCACCCTCACTCGCACATCCCCTGCACGAATGACCTCAAAGAAGGCGGTGATCATCCGCTGGTAACCCTCCAACCACTGTTCCGTCACCCGCTGCCATTTGAGTTCTTTGAGGAATCCGATCTCGGCCTTCGCGATGCGTAGGCGATTCTCCACCTCCGAATGGCGGCGGGCCGGCACGATGGCACCACCGAAGAAGTTGGAGAACTTCGGCCCTTCCTGCACGGACTCATCGCAGAAGATCCAATACTCCTTCTCTTGCCATGGGGTTCGATGGTGGGCGGAATTCATGATCAGGTCACAACCATCTATGATCCCGTGGAGGCTCCTTGTAAAATAGCCAGCAAAGGCGCGTGCCGCCTTGGAGGTGGGTGGCGACAACGGCTTTGATGCCTCCGAAACGCGCAACAGCCGCTGCACATCGCTGCCTTCCGTGAGACCTGGCGCTACACCGTCCAGGGCCTCGCCCTCGTCCCCGTCTTCATCGCCGTCATCCGCCATCCCGACTGGCTGCCCTTCCGCTTCCTCAACTGGCCCTGGGTCCGAAAAATCGGCGTCCTGTCCTATGCCTTTTACCTCGTCCACTCCCTCGTCCTCGCCCTGCTCAAGACCCACGCACCGATTTCCAAGCTCTGGCAAGGCGTGATCGCCTTCGCCCTCTCCCTGCTCATCGCCTGGCTCATGCACCACCTCATTGAAAAGCCCTGCGCGAAGCTGAAGAAGCGGTTTGCGGCAAGGTGGGTGTTTATCATTCGGAGACCTGTTTCAAACATGGAGGCCGATTCGCTTCATTTTGCGCCGCTTTTCTTTTGTCCAGGTTGATTGATTTGTGCTTCAGCCTGCGGTGTCTATGGCGGTTGATCAAATCCTTCGAATCGAAGCCGAGGTAGAGAAACTGCGTCGCCTCCGCCAACCAGTCATTCTCGTCTTCATGGTAGGCGTAGGCTCCATAGCGTGCGTATTTGCCACCCAGCATCTCCCAGGTTTGCCGAGGCTCGGTGGAACTAAAGAGTTCGTTTCCGGTTAGAATGACCATGGGTATCGCAGCCCCACCTCTCAAGCGGGCTTTCAAGCTCCGCTTTGCCACTGCCGTGAGCATCGTGATCTCACGTTTTGTGAGAGACCGCCGCAGTGTTGAAAATACCATCGAGGTTCCGGGAAACTGCCGGGTGAAGGCTTCCATCTTCTTTATGTCCGAGCGTGCAAATTCGTTGTGACTCTTGCATTCCACGAACAACACGCCCTTTTCTGGAAAGCCAGACCGCATCTTCCTTGTGTGAAGGGCGAGGTCGATTTCCATCACCTCACTGCCCCTCATGGCGTTAAAACTCAGCATCGGTGTGACTTGATCGCGTGTAGGGCGCGAAAACAATCGAAGGGTCAGGATGACCGCGAGGGCTCCCTGACTTGCCTCCTTTGAGGTGAACGCGCCCTGCCCCCGATAGGCCCAGTTTATCTCCTTCAAGGAATCGGTAGGCAGCTTGAAATTCTCAAGGCACTGGCGGCACTCCAGTTCGTAATCGGCCTCGGCGATTGAATACCATGAACGCTGGCGGCACTGCGGGCAGGTGAGTTCGATACCAAGCTTGACGATGTTTGAGTCGACAAACCACTTCATGATTCGGTCCGCCCGTATTCGGCTTCCTTTGTTGGAGCACTGGTGGATGAGCCGCTCCATGTTCTTCTGGTCGACCCACTTCTTGCGAACGATCTCACTGAGAACCTCAAAGACTTCTTCAGCAGTCAGTAAACTGGTTCCCCAAATACCTCTAAACTGCTTGAGTACGTGCTTCACGATGTGGCCGCAGTCGGACAGCTCAGTCTCCCAGCCCCGCTCCTTGAACCACGCCCTGAAGATGGGTTCGGCAAGCGGCAGATCGAAGCGATGCTCCCATCCTCGATGCGATGGATAGTAGACGGGACCATCGGCTGAGCATCGGAGCTCACGACTTGAATACCGATCCAGTGCTCGCGCGACCTCCTCACCTCCCTCCGGTATAGCCTCGGCATAGGTGCCCGACTCCCCGTACACGCGTGGTTCCAGATCGTTGGCACATCGTGGCGTCCCATTGAGAGAGAAATCTGCTGCGAACTCCGGGAGTATCGAAGGCACGTAAAATCGATTCTCGATAGGTATCAGTCTGATTTCTTTCTTCTCGACCGTCACCTTGCCTCGCTCCCCTCCATTACGCCGACGACCCCACTCGCTCCAGAACGGGGGTATCCACGGTTGAATGATTAGCTTGCCAAATTCTTGCTTGTCCGTGGGCTTGAGCTTGAGGGCTTTTGTAAAAGCGTGGTGTTCCTTTTCACTCACCGACGGCGCTTTCAAGCAGGTAGTGTGATTAAACATTGAGGGATTACCACGATGGGGACAGTAGTTGTCCTCAACATATTTCTCTACACGCCGGAGAACCGTATTGTTGCTCTGAGCTGCCAAAGGCACCGGTAGAATCCTCCAGCCCAACGCCCGAAGGTTCCAGTAGAAGACTACATCCTCTACGCTGCTACCGTCCATCAGGTAAACCCAATCACCTCTAAAGTCCCTACGACGGCATTCAACGTTTCGATTTCCCAACCTCAGGAGATAACAGTTTTCAGGGCGGGAAATGTTCAGGTAACTCTCCAAGTCGCAGGGCACTCGACGATAGCCTGGAAATTCCGTCAGATAGCTTTCGATGCCCTTTTGTAGACTCATTAAACCGCTTCCGAAGATGCTTGTCCAAAGCAAGCTGTCTCTCACATCCGGTATGTCGAAGGCATATGGATTGCGGTGAACATGCCGGAACTCATTATCGAGCAAGTGGCCAAGGATCTCGTAAAGCCCAATTCCGTAACCCGGCGTCTGATCGTCAAGCTCGGCACCAACGATATCTTCTTCTTTGATCTCGCGATAGCGGCCGAGATCGACATCCATCTGTTTTGTAGAACCTAGCCGGACAACGAAATCCGGGTCGTAGGCTTGGAGGTATCCTTCAAACACCTCGCGGGCGCTGCTAGCTCCAAGGAAGAACTGGTTTCGGTGATCAATCCTCCGATGAAATGGAATGATTGGATTATAGATTCCACCCCACAAAAATGTGCTGATCTGCATCGCCCGCAAGGCGGCTGCGCGATCCCATGCAGGAATCACAAATGCGATACGTATCGGGCGAAGCGTGGATGTGAGGGTGCCACTAACCATGTTTCAATCTTTCTGCTTCGCCTGACCAAAGATTCTCTTCGTGCGGCTCTCATTCTCGCCGACGCCGATGGCGCCGACGAAATCGCTTGGGCGGTGCTTGTCGCACGCGTCAGGTTCGTTGGATGCTTGGTGTGCCATGCGGGAATTTCCCCTATCCAAGCAGGGAACGGGGAGGATGGCAAGACTGGGAGAGCGGCAAGGCCGCGAGAAGAGGAGACTTTGAGACTGGGAGAAGAAGAGACGGGGCACTGCTGGCATAGACAATAGACAGATAGACGATAGGGAGCTTCGCGCCGGGGAGGTGGTTGGAGAACGCCGGTTCCTTGGGCATGGGCGAGACAAGGAGAGGCCCTTGCCAAGTGCCTCCACGGTGTCATCGACCGGACTTGGCAAGTCCGGCTCCTTGGGAGGGGACTGCCGCCTGAAACGCGGGACGTTGAGCTCAAAGAGCGGTCGGATCGACCTCCAAGAGAGGGGTGTTTGACCTCCCACAAGGCGGTCGGCGAGGCCGTTTCCGGGGCGGTTTTGGCCTTTCCGAGGTCGGATTTGGCAATTCCGGGGTCGGATGCCTGGCAACCCTAGCCAGGGTATCGCACCATCCGGGGAGGGATGTCGGGCTATCCCAGCCAGGGTGTTGGTCTATCCGGGGAAGGATTTCAGCCATCCGAGGTCGGATTTCGAGATTCCGAGGGCGGACATCGGGCCGTCCTAGCCGGGATATGGCACCCTCCGGGGACGGATGCCGGGCTATCCTAGCCAAGGTGTCGCACCTCTGGGGAAGGATTTCAGCCATCCGAGGTCGGATTTCGCGGTTCCGAGGGCGGACATCGGGCCATCCTAGCCAGGATTTGGCAAATCCGGGGGCGGATGTCGGGCGATCCTCGCCAGGGTGCTGCACCCTCCGGGGGCGGATGTCAGGCTCTCCTAGCCTGGGTGTTGCATGAACCGGGGACGGACCAGACTGGGAGAAGGGAGACTTGGAGAAGAGGACCTGCCCGCCATGCTTCGCCTAGCGATGCAGGCGGGGACGAGACAAGGAGAGGCCCTTGCCAAGTGCCGTGACGGGGTCATCGACCGGACTTGGCAAGTCCGGCTCCTTGGGGGAGAGGGCGGCGGAGGTGTCGAGGCGGAGGCGGGACGAAAGAGCTCAAGGCGCGGGCTAAAGCCCCCTGCCCGCAGTGCTTCGCTCAGCGTTGCAGGCGGGGAACGAAGAACGAAGAACAGCGGACGAGGGCGTCCGCGCTCCCATCACTCTTCGCCCATCTCCCATCTCCCTCTGCTCTCGCTCTCGCTCTTCATCTGGGCTCTGCTTCAACCGGGAGAGCCCGAAGGGCATCTCACGCAGGATGCGTGCAGTCGTTCCAGAGCTTGGAGACAAGGGTGGTGGAATCCGTTAGAAACGAATGCGGTCTTTGTGCTCTTCATCCACGCGAGGACTGGCGAGAATGCCATCACAGACTTGGCTCAGAACGGCCGAAGGCAAATCTGGATGCGATCGCAGGTCACGCGCCTGATAGCGGGCGACGAGTTCAGCCCGGTCCAGCTCGAATACTTGGTTGCAATCAATCATCGTTGGCTTGGTGAACGCCGAGTAGTCTGCGGGATCCACTAGGACAAGGGTCTCATCAGGCAAGCCCCTGCGTCGCTCACGAATCTTGTCCAGTTGGGATGAGGCAACCGCCAGCAGCAGCACGGTGTCGCGCTGCGGATCGGTGTTCACAACAATGAAGTAATGTGAAGACTCACTGAGCAGCCCCCGATGCTGAAAGTAATACACCGTGCCCCGTCGCAACGACAGCTTCAGTTCCAGTGGCAGATGGTCGGTGCTCACCCGCGTATGCTCCGGCTAGTTCCACAGGTTGTGAATTTCGCGCAGTTCGGCGATCTCATCCCGGCGCACGGCGCGCTCCTCCGGACTGAGCGGATGGCAGGGATTGACTCCGGGTGGCGCATCTTCCAGAAAATCATCGAAATGCATGCGCACCCGTGAGTTCACTCCGCCCGTTAGAGCAGCCTCATGGCGCTTCCATTCCGGGTAGGCATGGGTCAGCTCGGCCAGTTGGAATTGATCGAACGTCTTGAATTCAGTCCACGCAAACTCCAGCGCCTCACGGTCCGACTGCGAAAAGACTTTCTCCTCCACCGGGGCAAGCGATGAGTACTCATAGCGGCTCACCGCGTCGAGATACTGGCTGGCATACTGTTTCTCGACGTCAGGGCGGAAGTCGCTGCCCTCTGCCAGATCCTTGGTCGCCGACGCCACCGGCCCGAAATTCATGGCGAAATACTCATCATTGGTGATGGGCCTGCCATACTTCCGCAGATGGTAGCGATCCGCGAAATACACCAGCTTCAGCGCCTTCATCTTGTTGATGCGTCCACCCTCCTGACGCGCCAGGTAATTGAGCGCTTGCGTCGTTTTTCGATAGGCGAAGGACAGAGTCATAAACTTGGAAGGTTCTACGATGGGATGCACCCAAGGCAGATCGGAGTGTAGCACCGTCGTCAACCATCGTCACGGGGCAAAATCCCAGGCACAGCCTGTGCTAAAGATGCGGGGTGGAAGTTTTTTGCTCCAGCGAACGGGTCCATGAGGTGAATCCTCACGCGGAGCCAGTTCAAGTATCGCATGGCTGGGGAGTCTTCCGCGCACAGCTCCCCACTCGACCTGACCTTGTCTTCCATCGAATCCGCATAACGCCGCAATAGGTCGGATGTCTCCCACGCCTGAGCAGCCTGGATCGCCATATCCACAACGGAGGCCTCTCTTTTTCGCTGATTGTCCATTCGGACACGGAATTGAGCGACTCGCTCCTGGCGCTGTTGTTCAAGCTTGCGTCCCGCCATTTCCCAGCCCAGTCCGGTGTCAGGTCGCCACAGATGCTGAGGTGAAACTGGAGGAGCAAATCCTCGTCTAAGGAGTGGGAATGAAAGGCACCCGCCTGAGCCGACTCCTCCAGACGCACGACACGCTCAGCGTTGCAGGCGGGCAACGACGAACCAAGAACGACGAACAGCGGTCAAGACACTCACCTGAGTTTGTGACCGCAGTGCGAGCAGTGATAGGTCGAAGAAAACCACTGCTGCTAGAAGGATCGCTTGCCGCAGCCATCGCAGTAGAAGGTGAACCGCAGGTTGAGCCAGGTGATGAGACCAAGAAAAGGAAGGAAAACCAGAACCGGCAAAGGCTGGCCCCATCCGATGGACACCAGCACCACGAAAAGACCGAACAGTGCCCCGGAGCCGAGGGTGAGTCGCCGGTGCCAAAGCCTCTTCTGCTCGACGGTCGGTCGCGAAAGCAGCCAGAGCCACCCCCCCACGCACCACCCGAGCCACAACACCAGGAAGAAAGGGACATAGGCGGCAGCAGGATCGTCGTTCATGAGGGGATGGGCGCAGGGGGTGAAAACGGTCCCGTCATGAAATCAAGAAGGCCGCCTTGCGTCAAGCTTTCACCCTTCTCGGCGAGTCCATGACGGCTTGTGGCTCAGGCGTCGGTGGTTCACGCAGTGATGGTTTTGGCACGCTAAAGAACAACGTACCGCGGACGAGGGCGTCCGCGCTCCCATCACTCGTCGCCCTCCGCCGATGAAGCGGGCTATTGCGAAGCCGCGAAGCGAACGCGGGACGTTGAGCTCCAGGCGCGGGCTAAAGCCCGAACGACGAACGACGAACGACGAACCAAGAACCAAGAACCAAGAACCAAGAACAGCGGACGAGGGCGTCCGCTCTCCCATCTCCCATCTCCCATCTCCCATCTCCCATCCCTCATCTCTTCCCCCTCATCGCTCTTCGATTCATCTCCATCCCCGCGAGGAGGCCCGCCAGCAGCAGCCAGTGGGAGAGGTTCTTGGTCTGGGTGAGGATGCGCTCGACCATGCCGTGGGGGTAGCAGATGAGCAGGGCGACGAGGATGCCGAAGGAGGTGTAGCCGAGGAGGGACTTGCCGCCGTGGCGCACGGCCTGGAAGCCGCACCACAGCGTGATGGCCTCGAAGAGCAGGAAGAAGCCCCAGCCGAGCCAGCCGTTTTCGGAGAGCAGCAGCCAGTAGAGGCTTTCGGTGAGCGGATTGGCCCAGTAGTTCTCGTCGATGATGGCGAAGCCGCGCTCGCGGTCCCACTCTTCGAGGATGTCGCTGTATTTGAAGCCGCGCGGGCGACTGTTGGCGATGCCGTAGTTGTTCCAGCCGATGCCGAGCAGCGGGTAATCGTTCAGCATGGCCTTGCACTGGCGATTGAGCACCGGACGCAGATCCTCGGCATACTTCTCCTTGCTCTCCTTCACCTCCTTGAGACGCGAATTGATGGAGTCCATGGCGAACAGAAGCACCAGCGTGGCACCGAACATCCCCAAGAGCGTCATCATGGTGGTGCGCAGGCCCGGTCCGCGAATCCAGGCCATGACGAGCACCACGGCCGCGCCGATGGCATACGCGGCCAAGGCGGCGCGTGAAACGGAGAGCAGCACGCAAAGCCCGGCGGAGGCAAAGGCGGCGAGGCAGAGCAGGAGCAGCTTGCCTTTGACCTCCTGATGCATGGCGGCGGCAAACACGACGCAGGCGCTCATGTAGGCCCACATGGACATGGGGTTCTGATGCTCGAACCAGCCCTTGATCTGAAAGTAGCCCTCCAGGTAGCGCATCTTGAGGCAGATGTAGGCCTGCACGACCATGCTGATGGCCAGCCCGCCAATGGCGGCACGCATGTCCTTGTCATCCCGCAGATACAAGGCGGCGGCGACGAAGATGAGCGTGGCCTTCACAAAGCGGGTGAAGGCCATGAGCACATACGTCGGCTCCCAGGCATTGACGATGGAGAACAGGCAGATGAAGCACCAGGCAAGGTAGATGAGCGTGCCACGCGGCATTTTGGCCCGCTGCGGCATGGAGGGCTCTCGCGGGCCATTCAACACGGCGATGATGAGGGCGAGGGCAAAGATCTCGACGAAGGACACCTCGAAGCCTTTCGCATGGCCGCGGTAGGTATCGATGCTGCCGAGCATGAAGGTGATGCGACCGGGCTGCAGCGCGGGCATGGCCATCATGAAGCCAAACAGCCAGCGCTGCCATGGCCGTCGCGTGGACAACAGCATGCCCAGCAGCGGCGCGAGGCCGCCATAGAGCACGAAGGCCACGAGGAGTTTGATGAGGTCTTTCACGCAGGAAAGACCATGCTCATCACCCTCAAGTGCGGGTCTGGCCGCTACATCGGCATAGGGCATCATGAGGCCCCTATGAAACCCATTCTACTCCTCCTCCTCGCCGGCACGCTCTCTGCGAATGCCGGTGTCATCATCACCTTCGCCGAAGATCCGAACGCCTACACCACCTCGCTGAAGGACACGCAGACGTTCGACTTCAACAACCTCAGGCCCGGCAGAAACTCCAGCGTCAAATGGGAGGGCGTCGGCAAGTTCGACAAGCTCTTCATCGCGAAGACGGACGTTTACGGCGGTGCCCCCGATGCGAAGAACCCCAACGGCAGCCTCTACTCGCTGCAAGGCGCGGGCTCCGGCTTGCTCGCCAGCACGCTGAAGCTGGAGACACCCTCGTCCTACTTCGGGATGTGGTGGTCCGCCGGTGATCCGCACAACGTGCTCGAATTCTACAACGACGACACGCTCATCGGCCGCTTTACCACCGCGAGTCTGATGGACCCGCTGCCCTCCGAATACGATGGCAACCCAATGAACCGCAAGCTCAACAGCAGCGAGCCCTACGGCTTCATCAACTTCTTCGCCGACGAGAAAACCGCCTGGGACCGCATCGTGATGACCAACGACTCCTCCTCCGGCTTTGAATCCGACAACTACACGACCCGCGAGAAAGCCTGGGACCCGCTGACCGATGGCAAGCTGCCCGGCGTGCCGGTGGTGATCCTGGACGGCAAAACCATCACCAAGGTGGATGAGAAGAGCCTCGAAGGCACCCGCTGGGTGCTGAATGACACCTCCGTGGGCGCTGTGCCAGGTGCTCCGGTGCCGCCGTGGACGCTGCTGTCCGCCTTCGCCGCCGTCTTTGTGCTCCGCCGCCCCCGCAGCAAGAACGTCGCGTGATTCTTTGACGCTCATGAAGTCGATCAGCAGCCCTGCGAACCTGCGAACGGCCCTCGCCGCGATCTTCATCGCGGTGACGGTGCACTTCACGCAGTCGCGGGACCTGCTGGTCGATTTTTCGCGTCCGGTGGTGATGAGCACGCTGCGGCTCATCGGCATCGACGCCTTGGACCAGGGTGAGGTGATGGCCGTGGGCCGACTGCATGTGCCATGGACGCGGGACTGCGCGGGCATCAACCTGCTGCTCGTGCTGGTGGCGCTGGCCGTGTGGGTGAATCGAAACGAGCTACGCCTGCACCTCTTCTGGCTGCGGGTTCTGGCGATGATTCCAGCGGCGCTCATTGCGAATGTGCTGCGTGTGCTCACGCTGATCGGTTATCGCGAGCTGGCCTTTCCGGGCGTCGAAAGCCCGCAAACGCACTACTTCATCGGCTTTGTCTGGCTGGTGCCTTTTGTGGCGTTGATCACGCCGCGCGATGAACGGCCTCTTTCCGCCCGTCTCATGGAGACGCTGCATGCGGCGGCCGTGATCGCGCTGCTCGCCCCCATGAGCGGCACGCCGAACGCCACGCTGGTCACGCTGGCCTCCGTGCTCTGCCTTTCCACCTGCCGCGTGAGTTTTGATCATGCGCAAAGACGCCGCTGGCGAATGTTCGCCTGGATGGCGGCAGGCCTCGGCATCGCCATGGTGAGTGTGGAATCCTTCTGGCTGCCGTGGCTGCTGCTGTGTCCGCTGCTCGGCCAGATCACACTGGATCGCTTGCTGATCGCGTCCTGCACGCATGCACTGCTGGCCATGCAGCCATGGTCCTGGGGCCTCGCCCTGCTGGGTCTGGTGCTGCACCGGCGGAACGCGGATGCTCCAAAGCAAGAGGAGGCACTCGCATTCTCGCCGCGTGAGATTCGCGATGCGGGCATCGCTTTCTTTGCCTGCCTGCCGATGCCGTTTCTCGCGTCCACACTGCTTTCGCTCGGCCAGGAGAGCTGGCTGCCGCCAACCACGGTGGAGTCACGGCCGATGCCGCCGAATGGTTTTGAGATTCGTCTGCCCTCGCAGCCAGCGCACATCGGCCTCGCCTGCTACACGGCGGCCACGCGTGACCGCCATCACACCGTGAAGGTGTGCCTGAAATATCGCGGCATTGATGTGGAGCCGGTGGCGGAATGCCCGACGGTCTTCACCGAGGGCAAGCACTGGTTCCGCGAGTTCTTCCTCCAAGATGGAAACCTCATCTGCGACTACACCGGCTATGTGACGAGCACGTTTCGTCCTTGGTCGCCCCCCGGCGTGCATTTAATCTTTGTGTGCCTGAAGGACAAACAAGAGCCCCAAGCCTTCAGCGACGCCTGCGAGGCGCTGGCGAAAACATTTCACGAGCAATGTCAAAACCCGCCCACATGAGTTCGATGGCTCTCCAATCCTGCGCCAGACCTTCCGTCGGCGTTTTGATCCGTTTCTCCAACTCGGCGGAAACCCTTCCCGAGGTGCTGGCCGCGCTGCGTCGGCAAACGCTCTGGCCAGACCAGCTTCTCGGCGTGGACTCGGGCAGCCAGGATCTCTCCCGGCAGCTCATCGAGGCGGCTGGAGGAAGAGTGGTGCGCTGGCCACATGCCTACGAGCATTCGAAGGTGCTGAACTTTGGCCTGCGGCATCTGGAGACGGATCTGGTGCTCATCCTCAGCTCCCACACGGTGCTCGATGATGCCACGACCCTGGCCCGCATGGTGGAGGCGATGCGTGATCCTCTCACCGCCTGCGTGAGCCTGAAATGGGACAGCGATCCTTTTTACACCGACTCGATCACCTGGCAGGAGCTGCTGGCCAAAGGGCTCAAGTTTGGCTCCATCTATAGCAACAGCATGGGCATGATCCGACGTCATTTCTGGATGCGTGAGGCCTTTGATGAATCGCTCGCCACTGCGGAAGACTATGCCTGGGCGATCTCGCATCTGAAAAGCGGTCATGTATGCCGCCGCCTTGCCCTGCCCTTCCATTACCAGCGCAGCGGGTACAACCGTGACTTCGACTTTGCGCGGATGGTGTTCCAATTTGCTCGCAAGCATCAGTTGAAGGTCGCCTGGCTCGGGGTGCGGGCCACGCCGAAATCCTGGTGGAAGGCTTTGAGGCATCGAGACAGCTCCGCGAGGCTTCATCAGGCTCGTTTGAGCGCCTGGTGGAAGGTGAGGACGGCCTCTTCCGCGAGCCTCGGATAAGCAAAGGCTTATCCGCCGCCGCTGAATGACGCAGGCCTGTCTCTCAGTCGGGTGATGCTTTCTCAGGGTGGTGAGTTTTGGCCATGAGTGAGGCGTGTCACAGCACCCTCCGCAAAACGTCCAAGGCTCGTTTTTCCTCGTAAAATCAAGGCCCGCAGCGTCATGGAGGTGGTTTAAACGATTGCTTAAAGGGAATTAAACCCGCGATGTGTTCCTGCGGAAAGGTGAGGCCTTATGTTTCCGGGCGATGAACCTTTCCTCTCCCACACTTCTCAAAAATCGACTCCGGCAACTGGCTGCCTCCGCCTTGCTCCTCCTGCTGGTGACGGGCCTCAGCCAGCAGGCGCATGCGCTGGCGGTTTCCGCCCGCGTTGCGGCGATCAAAGGCCACGCGACGGTCTCCACCCCACAAGGCGAGGTGCCGCTCACCCAAGGAGCCACGGTGCGTGCCGGCTCCGTCATTTCATGCAGCGCCAACTCCGGCGTGCTGCTGCGCCCCTCACCACGGGTAAGCGTGGTGATCTTCATGTCGTCGAAAGTGCGCTTCGATGGTGCGGAGATAAACCCCGGCATCGCGGGCGATGTGCGTTACTCGATTCTCGTCGGCCGTGCGATGTTCACCATTGAACCTTCCACCGAAGGCGGTGGCGTGCATGTGGCGGTGAGCACGGATGTGGGAACCGTCGAAGGCACACGCGGATCATGGACGGTGAACTGCGAGCAGGACCGCGCCTCGGTGGCGGTGGGTGAGGGCAGCACCGATGTGACCATCGGCGGCGGCGCCACGTCAGCGAACGGCGTTGGAGGGCAGGTGCAAGTCCCGGAAGGCTCCGTGATCTGGATCACCCGAGGTTCCGAAGGCCGTGTTGAAGCGAAACTCGTGAACACCATCACCGGCACGGTTGTGGTCATCGGCGCGAATGGACAGACCACCCCGCCTCAAAAGGCCCCACCGGACCTGCTCGATCAATCCACGAAGATTCTCGACACCTCCGGGGACAGCACCAATCCCGCAGGCGGTGGCTCCTCCGGCGGAGGCGGCAACACGCCTACCCAACCCAACAATCCCGATCTCTCGACGCCCAAACCCAGCCGCCCCGAAGTCTCTCCCGCCAATCCTTAAGCCCACCTCTCCACCATGCGCCCTCCATCGCTCCACCTCGCCCATGTCTGGTCCTGCCTGCTACTCGCCGCGACGCTGAATGCCGCCGAACCCAGATCCCCCATATCGCTTCGCGATGAGGCGGCAGGCATTGATTCCAATCTGGCGAAGCCGGCCTCTGGCGAGGCTGTTTTGAATCCCGAGGTGGAGGAATATGCCTTCCTGGAAGAGTCACTTCTTTATCAGGTGGCGAAGCAGAAGAACTGGAAGCTCCGTCTCTTTGCCACCGGCTCGCTGCGCTATGACAACAACCTGTTCCTCGCTGAAACCGGTGCGGAAGATGACACGATGTGGAGCTTCTCGCCCGGCTTTCAATACAGCCTCGGGGAATCAGAATCCCAACTGCAAGTGCTGGTGGACTACAACCTCCAGGTGAACCGCTTCCAGCGCTTCGAATCACAGAACTCGCTGAACCATTTCCTGAATGCCTCGATCGTCTGGCGTCAAAAGAAGACCACCTACTCGTTCCTGGGCCGCGTGATCCAAGTGACCGGCGGCGATGTGGATGTGGGCGGTCAGGCGCAGCGCCTGCAATACACACCAAGACTGGAGATCACCTACGATGCCACGGACAAGGTGCGCCTGGGCCTCAGCACCGCGATGGATCACACGGCCTACGACGCGCTGCTTTCCTCCACCACCTATCGAGCTGGCATCTTTGCGGACTATGCCTTCAGCCCGCAATTGCGCCTCGGTTTGCAGGTGAATCAAATGCTGCAAGACGTGGATGCTTCCGGCCGCCACACCGGACAGGATTTCCTCACGCGGGTGGAATGGGAGGCGTTTCAAAAGCTCTTCGTCAATGGCTCCTTCGGCGTGCAGCTTTTCCATTCGGCGCAGGGTGAGGACAGCATCCTGCCGCTCGGTCAGCTCGGATTTCGCTACGAGATCGGGCCAAAGACCTCGCTCACACTCAATCTGTATTCGCGATCACAAAGCTCGCCCTCGCTGGCTGTAGAATACTTCCAGTCGAACGGCTTCGTCACCACCTTGCAGCAGCAGCTTGGCAGCAAGCTAAATGTGGGAGCGGACTTCGGTTACGATCACTCGGAGTATCGCTCTTACGGTGCCGGCGTGCCGAGCAACCGCCGGGACAGCCTGATCTTTGTGCGCCCCTGGCTGAAGTACACGCTGCACCGCCATCTCTCGCTGGAGCTTTTTTACCAGCACACCACCAACGCATCCAGCGGCACCGCCGCCCGCAGCTTTGACCGCGATCTCTTCGGCCTTGGCCTCACCACCTCCTGGTAAATTCACTGCATCAACCTCTTCCATCAACGCCATGCATGCTCTTCCTCGCCTCCTGATCTTCGTGCTGTTCCTGCCCATCGCCATTCAGGCCCAGCAAAAGGCCGATCCAGCCCGAGCCCAGCCCTTTGCCCCTTCAGCCCCACTGGCCGCGCTGCCGGTCGTCGATTCAGATTACTCGATCCGCGAGGGCGACATGGTGCAGATGAGCGTCTTCAACGAACCTGAACTCGCCGTGAGCGGTCGCGTGCGGAAGGACGGGACGCTTCAGTGCCCGCTCATCGGCCAGATCCGCATCGCCGGACTCACGCAGCAGACGGCGGCGCGTGCGGTGGAGGAGGCCTATCGAAAGGACTACCTCGTGAATCCAGATGTGAACCTTTTCGTTTCCCAGTTCACGGTGCAGCGGGTGACGGTGCTCGGCCAGGTGATGCGCCCAGGTTCCCATGACCTGCCTGCGGAGAAACAGCTCTCGATTCTCCAGGTGCTCGGCATGGCCGGCGGCCCCACACGCATCGCCAATCTCAAGAAGGTGACGGTGAAGCGGACGATCAACGGCCGTCCCGAAACCATCCGCGTGGATGTGCAGGGCATGGTGAGCGGAGACAGCACGCAGGTCTTCCAAGTCCGTGAGGATGACGTCATCACCATTCCCGAAAGCCTTTTTTAAACCACCCATCCACTCCACCACATGAACCCGCCTGTCATTGATATCGAAAACGAGCAGGAATCCTCCCTGCTGAACCCCGCCCAGATCGTGGACGGTATGAAGCGGCATTTCTGGATTCCGCTCACCCTTGCCTTCCTCGGTCTCGTCCTCGGCTACTCCTACTACAAACGCCAGCGCCCCGTGTTTGAAGCCACCAGCGTGGGCCAGTTCGGCGGTGAGCAGGGCTCCATCCTCGGCATCGACTCGATGACGGGTCAGACGCTGCGCGATGAGAAAGCCATCAACACCCTCATCCAGGCCGCGAAGAGCCGCGACGTGATGGGCCGCATCGTCAATGAGCTCAATCTCGCCAGCAAAGCCTCCTTTGCCGGCCCACATCCCACCGGCTCGAAAGAGGCCCGCGAGGCCGCCGTGGCCACTGTGGGCACGATGATCAAAGTGTCGCTGCGCAAGGAGACCCGCCTCATCGACTTCAACGTGGCCGGTGAAGATCCCGATCTGGTCACTTCGCTGGCCAATCAAGCCGTGCTAAGCCTTGTCTCTGAACTGGAGAACCAGAAAACCAAGACGCTGCAAGGGGCCGTTCAGTCCCTCGTCGCGGAAGGCCAGCGGCTTCAGGAAAAGCTCAAGAAGTCCGAGATCGCGATGCATGACTACAAACGTCAAAACGAAGCCATCTCGCTTGATGAGCGCAAAGACCTGGTGCTGACGAAACTGAAGGAACTCGGAGCGGACCTCAACAAGCAGTCGAGGGAACGCCTGATGCTCGAAACCCATCTCCAGGCCTGTGCTTCCGGTGATCTGCCGCGTGATCAGCTTCTCAATCTCCCCACCATCGCCAATCATCCGAAGGTCTCCGGCATCCTATCCCAGATCGGCTCGCAAAAAGCGGCGCTCGCCGTGCTCGCTGAACGCTACAAAGCCAAACATCCCAAGTATCAGTCCGCCCAGTCGGTGATCGACAATCTCGAAAAGCAGCTCGACGTGCTGCTGACGGATGCGGTGGGCCTGCTCAAATCGAGCTTTGAAAACGCGGCGGAACTCGAAAAGAAACAGATGGCCCAGCTCAAGCAGCAGGAGAGCGAAGTGCTCGATCTGGAATCCCTCGCGGTGCAATACAACGTGCTGAAGCGTGAGATGGAATCCGATCAGGCCGTCTATGAATCCGTGCTCACCCGCATCAAGCAGGTGGATGTCTCGAAAGGCATGGAGACGCCGCCGCTATGGGTTCACCAGCTTGCCATGACACCGAACGCACCGGTTTCCCCCGATGCGAAAAAGACGGTGAGCACCTCTGCGGCTGGTGGATTCATGATGGGCCTAGCCATCATCGGCCTCATGGTCATGCGTGATCGCAGCATCCGCACGGTGGACGATGCGCGGATGAAGCTGCGACTGCCGGTCTTTGGCATGGTGGGCAATTTGAGAGCTTCCTCCCATGCTGCTGATGCCGGTGAGAATGCCTCTCCCGTGGATGGCATCCTCTCCAGTCACCGGCAGGTGGCCGAGTGCATGCGTGAATTCCGCACCATCATCACTCGCAAGACAAGGAATGAGAAGTCCTGCTTCCTCATCACGAGCGCGGTGCCGGAGGAAGGCAAAACGTTTGTCTCCACTCACCTCGCCGTGAGCCTCGCCACCCAGGATCTGCGTACGCTGCTGATCGATATGGACATGCGCCGCTGCACGCTCGCGGGTGAGTTTGGTCTGCCTGACGATTGCAAAGGCCTCAGCGATCTCCTTCTCGGCACCGCCTCGCTGCGCGAGACCTGCTTCGCCACCGGCATTCACAACCTCGCCATCATGCCCGCAGGCCATCGCATCAACAATCCCGCCGAACTGCTCGCCACCTGCGGCGTCGCGAAACTCAAGGAACTGGCTTTTGAGGCTGGTTTTGACCGCATCGTCATCGATACCGCTCCGCTGATTCCGGTGAGCGATACCTTGGTGCTCAGCGATCTGGCTGACGAACTCTTCATGGTCGTCCGCTGCAATCGAACGCCCTCCGTCATCACCCAGGAGGCCATTCGCAAGCTTCATCAGGCAGGCATTCCCGTCTCCGGCCTCGTCTTGAACCGCCTCACGCAGCGCACCCGAGGCTACGACTACTATTGCTACAACTCCTACTACCGCACGGAGCAATCCGAAACCGTGCCGCTCGATCCGCGTGAAGCCGAAGAATCCAACCGGCCTTCACCCATCAATGCCTCTTTCTTCAAGAACTGATCTTCCCCGCCGGTTTGGCTGTTGGTGTGGTTTGGAAAAAGCGATGCCCGGTCTTGTGCCGGGCATCGCTCATTTTCAGAGCAACGAATGCTCTAGGCGGCTT
>JBILVU010000078.1:0-27264 GCA_044370285.1 Prosthecobacter sp. | reverse complement strand
CCACGATGCTCATGCCGCCACGAATGGCCCAAAGCAGCATCAGCCCGAGCACGATGCTCACCGGCCAGACGGTGTGCTGAAGCCACGACAGCCACCGCCGCATCATCACACGCCCCTGCACCTTCCGCGCCACCGGCGCGAAGACACAAGCTGGATTGGCTGGCTCACTCATGCCGCGCATTTCAGCGCAATTCACCGCGAAGGCCAAGCATTTCTCCGTTTCACTCACGCCTGCGCAACCACCCGCCATGGGCACACCATTTCCGAAATCCCCTTGAGCTGCATCGGCGGCATCGGCTCGGCCTGCACGATGGTGCGGCCCTCGGCAAAGGTTTCCTCATCCATCACGATCTCACCGGCCTGGGCCACGCTGCACAGGCGGGAGGCGAGATTCACGCGATGACCGATGACGGTGTAGCTCAGGCGTTGATCGCTGCCCATGCAACCGGCGACGACGCTGCCGGTGGCGATGCCGATGCCCATTTCGAGCGAGTGCCGCGAGGTCAGGTTCAGCTCGCGGCGGCGCTGGAGCATGGCCTGGGCGCATTGCACGGCCTGAAGACCATCGGAGCCGGTGCTGCGCGGGGCACCAAAGAGCACCATGATGAGATCGCCGACGAATTTATCCACGATGCCACCGTGCTCGTAGGCCAGCTCCGTGAGAGCAGTCATGTGCTCGTTGAGCATTTCGATGACTTCGCCAGGTGGCATGCCCTCGGTAATGGAGGTGAAGCCACGGATGTCGCAAAAAAGCATGCTCACATGGCGCAGTTCGCCACCGAGACGGCCCGTCTGCTCGATGAGCTGCTGCGCCACCGTGCGATCCGCGACGGCATTCAGCACGCTGCGATACTTTTCCTGAAGCGCGAGGCCTGCGGCCATTTGATTGAACGAGGCGGCCAGTGCTCCCAGCTCGTCCCGCTGCCGCACGGGCACCCGCACAGCGAAATTTCCCTGCTCGATCTGCTTCGTGGCCGCTGAGAGATCTCTCACGGGACCGGAAAGCGTGCGGGAGACGAGCAGCACAACGAATAGCGCCACCGCGAGAGCGAGGATGCCGAGGCCGACGACATTACGCCGCAGTTCGCCGATCTCCGCATCGAGCGCGGCGAGCGAGTAAAGATTCACCTGCGCCGCCAGCGGGAAGGGCGAGCCGGGATTCAGCACCCGATAAAAAACCTGATGGCGCACGCCTTCGATGGGCACGGTGGTTTCACGCTGCGTCTTATCGGACTTACCGAGTTGCTCGTGCAGGATGGCGGCGAGATCCTCGCTCTTTTCCTTCGGAATCGTGGAGGAGACGATCTGCTCCTCCACCCAGATCCCGCTCATGATCTCGCCAAACTCCCCGCGCTTCGTCTGTTCATAAACAGCCCGCTCATTGAGTGAGGTGAGGGGTAGCCCAAAGAGGAAGGCTCCGATGAATTTTTTGTCCTTCGCATCACGCAGCGGGGTGATGAAGACCTCCCGCACCTGCTCGGTGGGGCGGCCATCTTTGCGATCCTCCAGCTCGACACGCAGATAGCCCACCTCCTGCTCCTTGAGGATGTCCTCCAGCTTGCGATCTCCCAGCCAGGGCATCTTGCCGCCCTTGCGCTTCACCTCGCCATTCTCATTCACCTCACCGGAAGGCGTTACCAGGAGGCCAATGCCCGTCGGCGTGCGCTGCTGTGGTGCAGCTACGAAGTTTCCCTTCGCATCGATAATGCCGACAAACGGGGCCTGACCGGGAGCAAACCGAAAATCACGCCCCTTTGCTCCGCCACCACCACGTTCCGAAGCGGATGAAAAGCGCCCCAAAGCACCCAATTGGCCGAAAGCAGCACTACCACCTCGATTCGTCTCTCCCTGGCGGATGCCGGGCACCTCCGTCTGGAGTCGCTCCAAAGCCAGCGCCTCCAACTGAGGCCGCAGGAGCTGCGAGAGCTCCTTAAAGTCCTTCTTCTGAATGGCCTCCACCACCGCTGGTTGAGCAGCCATGCTTTGCAGGATGCTGGAGAGCGCCTCGAAGCGCTTTTTCTTCGCCGCTGTGAGCACGGCCACCTGCTCCTCAAACTGCTCCTCGAAGAGATGGCGGTAGGTGGCGCTGAACTTCCGCTCCGCCATCAATAGCGTCACTACCGTCACCACGGCCACCACCGGGAAGAGGGTGAGGATGAGCTTGGCGCGGAAGGTAGTGATCCAGTGCATACGGGCGGTATGTTGGAACGGACAGGCTGAGAAGTCAGCCGGGGAGTTCAACTCAGGGCCGGAATTACGGTTTCGCCGTGTCTGCGGGGAGATTTTTCACCTCTCCGAATCAATCTCCTGCAAAAAACATTTCTCATCTGGCATGGCACATGCTCTTCTCCGCAGATGCTGAAAGGAACGGGGTCGTTTCCCTGCCCGAAAAGCACCCACACACGCTACCACCTCAACCATGGCCAAATACAAACTCGAATACATCTGGTTGGACGGCTACGAGCCCGTCCGCAATCTCCGCAGCAAGACCCAGCTCAAGGACTTCGACAGCTTTCCGAAGCTCGAACAACTGCCCGACTGGGGCTTCGACGGCTCCTCCACCCAGCAGGCCCCTGGCGGCTCCTCTGACTGCGTGCTGAAGCCCGTGGCCGTGTTCCCGGACAGCACCCGCATCAATGGCGTCCTCGTCATGTGCGAAGTGTACAGCGCCGATGGCACCCCTCACGCCTCCAACGACCGCGCCACCATCCTCGACGATGCGGACGCTTGGTTCGGCTTTGAGCAGGAATACTTCCTTTATCAGGACGGCCGCCCCCTCGGCTTCCCCGAGAACGGCTATCCCGCCCCACAAGGCCCCTACTACACCGGCGTGGGCTACAAGAACGTGGGCGACATCGCCCGCCAGATCGTTGAAGAACATCTCGACATCTGCCTTGCCGCTGGCATCAACCACGAAGGCATCAACGCCGAAGTGGCTAAAGGTCAGTGGGAATTCCAGATCTTCGGCAAAGGCTCCAAGACCTGCGCTGACCAAGTCTGGGTGGCTCGCTACATCCTGAATCGCCTCTGCGAAAAGTATGCCGTCGACGTCGAGTACCATTGCAAGCCTCTCGGTGCGACCGATTGGAACGGCTCCGGCATGCACGCCAATTTCTCCACCAAGTTCATGCGTGAAACCGGTGGTGAGTCCTACTTCCTCGCCCTCATGGCCGCCTTCGATAAATACAAAGAAGAGCACATCGCCGTCTATGGTCCGGACAATCACATGCGCCTCACCGGCCTGCATGAGACCCAGAGCATCGACAAGTTCTCCTGGGGCATCGCCGACCGTGGAGCCTCCATCCGCGTCCCGCACAGCTTCAAGAACAACGGCTGGAAAGGCTACCTCGAAGACCGTCGTCCGAACAGCCAAGGCAATCCTTACCAGATCGCCAGCCGCATTCTCAAGACGATCTCCACCGTGCCGACAAAGTAATTCGATCTCCAAGTCACTCGCGAAACGCCGCCTGAAAACAGGCGGCGTTTTTTTTGCTCAAGGCAGGTCCCTCAGCGATTAGGAATCTGAACCTCATGCAAGCCTCTGACTCCCTCTCCCCGGCGTGAAACGGCTCTGGCTTTGAAAGCGTGTTCCGGGGAGAGGGTTGGGGTGAGGGGGCCAATTCCGTATTTCCACCCCACAAGATAACTTAACGGCATCGAGGTTAGTCTTGTCGTTCTGATTGGATCAAATCGGCTCTTGCACCGCCCTTCGCTCCGTTCCATCTCCCACGAACTTTTCACCTATCGCCGTGGCCTCAACCGACACCTCCCGCACCCTCGTCGCCATCCCCGCTCGCTGGGGTTCCACCCGCTTCCCCGGCAAGCCGCTTCACCTCATCGCCGGAAAACCACTCGTCCAGCACGTCTGGGAGCGCTGCCAGGAGTGCAAACAAATCGACGACGTGATCATCGCCACCGATGACGCCCGCATCGCCGAGGCCGCCGCTTCTTTCGGGGCCAAAACCGTTCTCACCGACCCCGATCACCCCAGTGGCACGGATCGCATCGCCGAAGCGGCCAAATCCTTCCCCGACCACCGCGTCGTCATCAATGTGCAGGGCGATGAACCGCTCATCTCCCCTGCCCTCATCGACGAGCTCGCCCGCACTTTGCGAGACGATCCCGCCGTGAAGATGATCACCGCTGCCGCTCCCATCCAAGACCCCGCACAGATTAGCGATCCGAACATCGTCAAAGTCATCTTCGACACCCATGGCGATGCCCTCTACTTCAGCCGCAGCCCCCTGCCCTACCAGCGCAATCCCGACGCCTGGCCCCGCAGCTACCGCCACCTCGGCATCTACGGCTTTCAGCGCAGCTTCCTCTTCCAATTCGTCTCCTGGCCGCCCAGCCGCCTCGAACAAACCGAAAGCCTCGAGCAACTCCGCGCCCTCGAAAACGGCACCCGCATCCGCGTCGTCCTCACCGATGAACTCAGCCCCGGCGTGGACACCCCCGAACAAGCAGCGGCGATTGAGAAGCATCTGGCTGGGAAGTGAAGTTTCCTTCTGCGGAGCACGACGTTTGAAGCCGCGAAAGGTTGTGTTGTACCCGAGACTGCCCTCCAAAGCGCCTCGCTTTGCAGACAGCTCGCCACCTTCCTGATTGTACACTGGAAGCATCACTCCGAAGTTTTGCCGAAGCCTGATTGCGGTAGCAGTCTTGGGGTGTCTGATTCACGATCAGCTGACGTAACCTCGGCACGCACACCGTCCCACCACATCACCATCATGGCCTCATCATTACAAACCCCGGGCGTTTACATCAATGAGATCAATGCTTTCCCAAACGCCGTGGTGCCAGTGGCGACGGCCATTCCGGTCTTCATTGGCTACACCATGCGGGCCGACTACAAGGGCAAGTCCTATCTAAATCAGGCGGTCCAGATCAATTCGATGCAGGATTTCCAGGCTTTCTACTGCCTCATGGCCGGGTCGCCACCCGCCCTGGCACCGGACAGCCAGCAAAACACCCCTATCTATCACATCCTGCCAGCCCAAGGGGAGGGCGACGTCACGATCAACGGCACCGCTCTCGATCTGCTGCCCGATCCGTCCACGATCTATTACCTCTACAACAGCATCAAGCTGTTCTACCAAAACGGCGGCAGCACCGCCTACATCATCTCCGTGGGCCTGATCGGTCCGCCACCCGCATCCAGCAAGCCGCTGGCTTTTGGCAGCCCGCTGGTGAATCCCAACGTGAGTTACGATGCCCTGTATGCCGGACTGCAGGTGGCCGCGCAAGAATCCGAAATCACGATGATCGTCATTCCAGATGCCATGCTGCTGAAGGAGGCCGACAACGCCAAGCTCATGGGAAATGTTCTCGCGCAGTGCGGTGATCCAACGGAGTGCTGTGCACCCGGAAGCCGCGTCGCCCTGTTTGATGTCTATGGTGCGGCGAATCCCGACCCTGAGACCTGGAACCAAGCGGGCGGCCTCATTGAAAACTTCCGCACCGATGTAGGGATGAGCGACTTCCTCAAATTTGGCATCGCCTATTTCCCGTTTCTGAAAACCAACATCGTCGAGGACAGCGACATCAATTACATCAACCTGGGCGGTGGGAAGGAACTCGCTGCGGTGCTGCCGGATGCCGGCACGGATACCGTGAAAGCGATCCTGAGCCAGATGCAGACCCCGCCCGCCACGAATCCACCGAGCGCCCTTCAGCTCGAAAACGCACTCCTCGGTGCCAGCGATGCCTACAGCCATCTGCACGACCATGTGCTGGAGAAGATCAATACCCTGCCAGCGTGCGCAGCCATGGCGGGAGTTTACACCATGATGGACAACAACAAAGGCGTCTGGTGCGCACCCGCGAATGTCAGCCTGACCGCCGTGAACGACACGACGCTGAAGACCTCGGACCTGACCCAGGGGCCGCTCAACGTGGACCCGGTCACTGGCAAATCCATCAACGCCATCCGCCCAAAGCCCGGATTCGGCATCATGGTGTGGGGAGCGCGCACGCTCGACGGCAACAGCCAGGACTGGCGCTACATCAATGTCCGTCGCACCATGATCTTCATCGAGCAGTCGCTGAAGCTGGCGATGCAGGCCTATGTCTTCCAGCCTAATGTGAACAGCACCTGGTCCTTGGTGCAGAGCATGGTCACCAGCTTTCTGACCTCGCTCTGGAATCAGGGCGCACTGGCGGGCAGCACCGCAGCGGCCTCGTTCAAAGTCGCCATCGGACTCGGGATCACGATGACGCCTGATGACATCTTAAATGGCAACATGAACCTCTCCGTGCAGGTAGCGGTGTCACACCCTGCGGAATTCATCACGATCACCATCTCGCAGGTACAGCAGAGCTAAAGTCTTCAGTCCCTCCCTCTCACCCAACATAACTTTAGAAAGAGACACCACTTATGCCCGACGACGGATCAGCACAAAGCAAGACGGTATGGCCATTGCCGGCCTTTCATTTTGAGGTCACCATCGGTGCCACAGACGGCCTCAAAGGTGCCTTTTCCGAAGTGACCGGATTAAACTCGGAGACACAGGTCATCGAGTATCGCCACGGCAACAGCCCGGTTTACACCCCCATCAAGATGCCAGGCATCACCAAGGTGGGAAATGTCACCCTCAAGAGTGGCATCTTCAAAAGCGACAACAGCTTCTGGTCCTGGTACAGCTCCATCAAGCAGAACACGATCAAGCGTCAGAATGTCGTCATCGCCCTTCTCGATGAAGGGACAGCCACCACGATGCAGTGGACGCTCACCAATGCATGGCCGACCAAATTCAGCGGCGCAGACCTCAAGAGCGACGGCAATGAAGTCGCCGTTCACACCATCGAGCTGGCCTTCGAAACGATGAGCATCACAAACGCCTAGCTCCAGCCATCAAGAATTAAACTTAAATACAACATGAGCACTTCTCCCTCAGCCAATGGATCAAGTCCCTTCTACCCGCCGGTGGCGTTCGCCTTCCGCCTGCAGATGGTGGGCGCGGCTTCCCAAGTGGATGAGGCCTGCTTTCAGGAGGTTTCCGGGCTAAGCGTGGAGATGGAGACGGAGACCGACCGTGAAGGAGGTCAGAATCTCTACGCCCACAAACTTCCCACTAGCGTCAAGGGTGGCACCCTATTGCTGAAACGTGGCTATGTCTCCAAGGATCAGCCGCTCTACCAGTGGTGCGCCCAGGTCCTGACGGGCGGATTCAGCACCCCGATCAAGCCCACCACGTTTAATCTGCAGTTGCTTGCCGCTCAGGGCGACATCCTCAAGTCATGGACCTTCCTCTCCGCCTGGCCCACCAAATGGGAAGTCTCAGGCTTCAACTCCAAAGAAAGTCAGGTCCTTATGGAGTCGCTCGAACTCTGTTACAACACGGTCAGCGTCGCCGCCTCCTAGCACGCCTGTCTCACTTCCGTCATGCTGGCAAAGTGAAGCGGGCACTCCTGCCCGCTCAATGGCAGGCAAGAGTGCCTGCCTCACTATCTCCAAACAGCTACTTCATTTGCCATCAGCTCACTCAAACCGATACCCCGTGCCGCGCACGGTGGTGATGATCTTCGGATTCGCGGGATCAGCTTCGATTTTGCGGCGGAGCTGGGAGATGTGCATGTCGAGGGTCGGCTGCTGGGAAAGAAATCGAGGCCCCAGGCTTCGTCGCATAGGAGGGGCTGGTTTTAGTTCGTCCAAGTTGAACGCCCTTAGCCTCGTCCCTCTCGCTAGTATGAGTCAACGCCCCGCGACGTGCCCGTAAGGTTCAGCAACAATTTTTGCGTTGGACAAAACATTCCAGGTTGTGTCGAAAATCGCATTTTGAGATCATCAGTGGCATGAAACGACTGCTGCGCCTCCTGACCGCCTGCCTTCTGATCACGTCCGACTTGTCGGCGGCAGAGTATCAACCGCAGGAGGGTGATCTCGTATTCCAATCCCTGCCGCACAATCCGGTGATCGATGCCATCGAGGGATGCACCTGCTCGCCTTTCTCGCATTGCGGTATCGTGGTCAAAAACAAGCGTGGCTGGTGGGTGCTTGAGGCCATCGGCCCCGTGCAGGAAGGGCCGCTCAGCCGATGGGTGGCGCAAGGCCGCGATCTCCAGTTCGCGGTCTATCGCCTCAAGGCCGAGCATCAGCCAAAAGTGCCCGCGATGATCGCGGCGGCCCGCAAGTTTCTCGGGCGGCCCTATGACATCCAATACGAGCTGGACGATGCCAAAATCTACTGCTCCGAGCTCATCCACAAAGCATGGCTCGCCGCCACGAACGAAAAAATGGGCACCCTCGTCAAACTCGGCGACCTCAACTGGAAGCCCCACGAGCACGTCATTCGAACAATCACCAACGGCCTCCCTCTCGAACGCGTCATGATTACGCCCCGCGATCTAGCCACCGCGAAGCAGTTGGAACCCATCCTTCCGCTCGGTGCCCATGAAATCAGCAAGGCGGTGAAGAAGATCAAATAGCCTTGCGAGCAGTTACCAAACTGATCATTTGCATCACAGAGACGACCAGCACCCCGAGTGCTGCAAATCCAATCTTGATGGAGTGATCGCCGTAAGGATTCAATCTCTGAAATGAGTTATCCAAGATGGCCTGCTCGGTTTTGCGAAACTCATCGAACAGTTCGGGCCGCTTCTCCACCTCACTATGTAGTTCGAGCTGAAGCATCCGCATGGGACGCGCAACATCGATCCCTGCATGAGTCAACGAATCGAACCCTTTAAATGCCAGACTGCACAAGAAGAGGCTCAGCAAAATTTGAGTAAATAGCAGGAATCGTTGCATGGCTTTTGGGAAACATAGGAATCGGTAACACCAGGAGTAGAAATGATTCCAGCGATTGAGTGAAATGAAAGGCTGAAGGACGCCCCCCTTCCCCACGAACCGTATTGATGATCATAGGAGTCAAGGGATCAACCAGCCATATCTGATCACGCTGCCGTGCTGACCGTGCGAACAGCCGTGAGGCTGTGTCCGGCGGCAAGCGTGTCCCCGATGAACTGAGAAAGCCACCCGCCGGACGGCATGGGATGACAACAAAAGGAATCAGCGTGTCCTCAAATCGGACGAGATTCTTCACGTGGGCATCGAAGACGCCGAGATTGTCCTGGGCACGGTAGTAGCCGCAGGGCGTGACCTTTTGAAAGCCCTGCGCCGAAAACCACGCATCGATCTCCGCCAGTGTGACGGGCACGATGTCAAACCGAGGCTGAGAAGTGACGATGGCCAGATCGGCCTCGCCCTGGTCGATGACGCCTTCGAGGCGGTTTAGACCGAGAACGAGTTCGTTTTGCAACAGCAGACGTTCGAGATACTCGATGGGCGTGGCCTCCCAGAGCTGAAACCGCCGCGCTTCCATGTCCGATGAAACGAGGGCAAGATCCATGCCCGGGGGCTAGGCCGAAGATGCCATCCCGCGTGACTTTGAAATACCAGTCCGTGCCCTCGTGGTGATAGATGTCATGCTCTTGACCTCCGCGAATGACTTTGGATGGCAAATCGAAGTGCCTCAGCAGCAGACCCAGACTTCGCGCCCATTCACGAAGGCTTTCTTTCTGCCTGGCGAGCGAGGGCGGCCCAGATGAGCTTCCATCTCCTGATAAGCCTCCTCGGAGGTGATCGAGCGCCGCGAGGACAAGATGCGCTGCATCTGCTCGGGAGTGAGCAGGGGCTTCACGGGCGGCTGGGGGTGGCTCTGGGACATCGGCGGGCATGCGAAGAATAGGCGCAAAGGGAAAAAGGGTAAACCATCAGGCGATTCGGAGTCCTCGCGGTGGATAAGCCCTTCTCGTCTGGCGGTCAATTTGCCTTCCGAACTTGACCCCAACGCCAACCCGGAACAGAGAAGACCATGAAGTACATTTTTGTCACAGGAGGAGTCGTCAGTTCACTCGGAAAAGGTCTCGCCGCGTCGGCGCTGGGAACGCTGCTCGAATTGCGTGGTCTGAAGGTCATCATGCAGAAGTTTGACCCGTATCTGAACATCGATCCGGGCACCATGAACCCCTACGAGCATGGCGAAGTCTATGTGCTCGACGACGGCGCGGAGACGGACCTCGATCTCGGCCACTACGAGCGCTTCACGCACACGAACCTCTCCAAGCTCAACAACCTCACCTCCGGCCAGGTTTACCAGAGCGTGCTCGACAAAGAACGTGCCGGAAAATACCAGGGCCGCACCGTGCAGGTCATTCCGCACGTCACGAACGAGATCAAGGCCCGTATCCACGAGGTGACGGAGAAAATGACCGGCGATGTCATCATCACCGAGATCGGCGGCACCGTGGGTGACATCGAGGGCCTACCCTTCCTCGAAGCGATCCGCCAGTTCGGCCACGAAGTCGGTAAAGGGAATGTGCTTTTCATCCATGTAAGCCTCGTGCCGTATGTGAAGGCCGCCCAGGAGCTGAAAACCAAGCCCACGCAGCAGTCCATCGCCAAGCTGCGCGAGATCGGCATCGCCCCGCACATCATCCTTTGCCGCACGGAGCATGCGCTCGACCTCGATGTGCGTGAAAAGATCAGCCTCTTCGGCAACGTGCCCATCGAGGCCGTCGGCGAGGTGCGTGACGTCAAAAACACCATCTACGAAGTCCCGCTGAAGCTCCACGAGGAGCGCCTCGACAGCCTCGTGTGCAAGCTGCTCGAACTCCAGACGCCCGAGCCGGACCTTACCCGCTGGCGCAGCTTTGTGCAGCGCGTCATTCACCCCACGCACCACGTGCGCATCGGTGTCGTCGGCAAATACATCGAGCTTCAAGACGCCTACAAATCCATCTACGAAGCCCTCACCCACTCCGGTGCCGCCCACGACTGCAAGGTCGAGATCGTCCGCGTGGATGCCGAGAGCATCGAGAAGGCTGGTGCCGAGCTTTATCTGACCGGCCTCCAAGGCATCCTCATCCCCGGTGGCTTTGGTGATCGCGGCACGGAAGGCAAGATCGCCGCGGCGAAGTATGCCCGTGAAAGCGGCGTGCCTTACTTTGGCATCTGCCTCGGCATGCAGATCGCCGTCATCGAATTCGCCCGCAACGTCTGCGGACTCAAAGGCGCCACCAGCACGGAGTTCGACAAAGCCACGCCGCATCCCGTCATCAGCCTCATGGAGGAGCAGAAGAAGGTGAAGCAGCTCGGCGGCACCATGCGCCTCGGCTCCTGGGTCACGGACCTCGTTCCCGGCAGCAAGGCCTACGAACTCTACCACAGCGCCACCATCACCGAGCGTCATCGCCACCGCTTTGAGTTCAACAGCGACTACAAGGAGATGATGGAGGAGAAAGGCATGCTCATCTCCGGCACCAGCCCAAAAGGCGACCTCGCCGAGATCATCGAACTGCCCTCGCATCCCTATTTCGTCGCCTGCCAGTTCCATCCCGAGTTCCTCAGCAAGCCGAACCACCCACATCCGCTCTTCCACGGCTTCGTCAAAGCCGCGATGAATCATCACGCGGTGCTGGAGCCAAGATGCGCTTGAGTTCGTGGCCGATTTTCTCCGAAAATCGAGCCCTCATGGTGTCATTCATTCAATAGCTTTCATCGTGCCGCCCCTAGGCTCGATTTTCGGAGAAAATCGGCCACCGTATCACTGCTCTTCCACCTTCAGGCGGAAGTAGCGCATCGGACCGTCGATGGGGGCGGTGAGTGTGCGGGTGGGGCCGGTGGCTGCGGGAGTGCCGTTGTTGCCGGGAATGTCCCACAAGGTCCAGTTGGTGAGGTTGGTGCTCGTCTCGACCCAGGTGCGGCGGCCGGTGAGGTTGGGAAATTGGATGCTGAGGTTCGTGCTGCCAGTGCTGAAGAGCGGCTGCAACGTTGAGTTGCCACTCAACGGCAGCGTCTGGCCGAGGAATTCGTTGTAGTTCGTCACACCATCGCCGTCCGCGTCGTTCGAGGGATCACCCGCAGGGCTCGATGAGCTGCCAAACTGGGCGAGACGCCACTCGGCATACGTTTGGCGACTGGCCATGCTGTTGATCCAGTCCATCACGACCTGCGTGCCTTCGGGATCGATCACGGCGGTGGCGAGCGGGGGCATGCGGGTGTAGCCGCCAGCAGCGGCGAGGCGGTTCCAGATGACGGATTTGTCGTTGAAGCCGCGCACGAGAGCTTTGTGGTCGCCTGCTTGCACATTGCCGACGTGGGCGTCGATCATCGTGCTTTGGGTCAAAGAGAGTTCGGGGCGCATGTCGAAGGCTCCGATGCCGGTGCCGCCGGTTTGGTGGCAGTAGCTGCAATTCACAGCCAGCCAGCTCCGGGCACGTGTTTCGAGCGTGGCGCTGGTATCGGTGGGTGTGTGATACTTGGGCAGGGTGTGGAAGCTGGTCGGCGCATTGCTGAAGTAGCCCGCGTTGGCCATGAGTTCGAGGAAGTTGCCGGTTTGGCCGCCGAGCGTGCCGGTGCGGTTGAGTTGTCGCGTTTCAAAACTCAATCCATGACCGCCCTGCGGTGTGTGGCAGGCGAGGCATTCGCTGCGGCTCGGGATGCGCCAGTGCTGCACGGTGTTGTTGCCGTTGATGACGACATTCATGTCGAAATCCTCGCCACCATCGGCCACGAGGAAGGCTTCGGTGCCCGCTTCATTCCAGCGATAGCTGACGCCGTAGCTGCCGGTGGCGTTGATCATGAGCAGACGTGTCTCCAGGCGCTTTTTCGTCGCCGGATTGCCGCGAGTGAGCTCGTAGTCGAAGTGTTTGATGAAAAGCGCACCGGCAGGAAGTGACCAGTTTCCGTCCTGCACGTAGCCGAAAGTGTCCGTGTTGTTCGGCAGCATGAACCAGCGGCTCTTGATCGCGTAATCGCTCCAAAACGGCAGATTGATGTCGTAGCGCTCGATGCCGGGATTGAAGCTCAAATCGCTCAAATCGGCAAAAAGACCGGTTTCACTCAGTTTGGCTGGGAAAGTCGTATCCACGGTCTGCGACACCAAACGACGCACTTTGCCGTCGCCGTAGTCGAGCATCAAAATATCGCCATTCGCCGGATCGGGATCGAGCATGAAGGCGACGACGCCCGCCTCGCCGGTGATGCGCTCGACGGTGGGCGGATTCGCGCCGTTGCGCTGCAAGGACCAGATGTGACCGCTGACGAAGTCGCCAAAGATGTATTTGCCGGCAAGCGCGGGATATTTGGAGCCGCGATACACGAAGCCGCCGGTGACGCTGCGGCCTTCGAGAGCACCGCCGCCGTGGAAGTAGGTCCAAAGAGGCGCGACGGGTGAAAAACCGCCGGGCGGATTCGTGCGCGTGCCGTTCGCGGTGCCTTCGAGATAGCTCCAGCCGAAGTTCCCGCCGGGCGTGACGACATCGACCTCCTCCCAGGAATCCAAACCGACATCCGCCGCCCACATCTCGCCGTTTTGCGTGTCCCAGGAGAACTGCCACGGATTGCGGAAGCCGATGGCGAAGATTTCCGTGCGCAGCGTGCCGGTCAAAGCGAGGCCGTTGAAGCTCGTCGCGCCGATGAAGGGATTGTTCGCGGGCACTTTGTAGAAAGCGTTCGCGCCATTCATGACGATGCCGCTGTGCGGATTCGGCTCCACGTTGGCAGGCAGGCGGTCCACGTCGATGCGGAAGATGCCGCCCCAGAAACTCTTGTCGATGAACTGCGCGAAGTTGTTGCTGTCGTTGAGGCCACCGGCATCGCCCGCAGACCAGTAGAGATAGCCATCAGGGCCGAAACGGCAGGAGTCGATGTTGTGAATGCTCGACGGATTCGGGATCGAGATGAAGGGCTGCTCGCTGGCGACGTCACCGAGATCGAGATTGCCATTCACCGCCGTGAATCGCGAAACGCGGGCAAAGTCGGCATTCGAGATGCGCAGATTGTAAGTGATGAAGAACTGGCGGTTCGTGGCGAACTGCGGATGCAGCGCGATGCCTTTGAGGCCCATTTCATTGCCATCATCATAGACGGGCAGCGTCATGAAGAGCGTGCGGTTCGGCGTGGCACTGTGGATGTTGTCGATGAGCCAGATCTGGCCGTTGCGCTGGCCGACGAGCACCTTGTTCGGATTGCCCGGCACATGCGTCATGCAGCTCGGCGCGGTGAAATTCAGCCCCGGTGTCGAATCGACCACCGCAAGGCCCGTGGTCGGCGGCAGCAGCGGCACGGTGCTCGTCGTGTTCGCGATGCGCAGCGCGGAGGTGAAGGCGTAAGTCACCGTGACCGGCGCAGACTCGCCATTCGTGCCGACGAGCTTGTAGGTGAGCGAATCGCTCGCCGGTGTGCCGGTGGTGTGCGTGTAAAAGATGCGCCCGCTGCTGTCCACGCTCGCATTGCCACTGCTCGGAGGCGTCACGATGACCACGCTGCCGACACCGGCATCGTTTTGGCGCACATCGAGCAGCGCCTTCTTCGTGTGGCGCATCGTGATGGCATCCGGGAAGGCCGTGGGAGCACCGAGAGCACTCTGAAGCGAACGCCAGCTCGTGGTGACAGCGAGATTGTCCCACTGCGTGTCGCCATCGGCGCTGGAGGCAAGGCGCACGCTGGTGATCCAGTTCGTGCCGATGTAGGTGCGCTCAGCCGCGATGGTGTTGGCGCTTTCCGGCTGCGTGAGATCGGGATTCAGCCAAAGCACAGCTTTGTTCGTCACGAAGTCGAGCTTGGCGACGATGGTGTAGTTCGTGCCCGCGACGGGCACGATGCCGGAGTAGGTGTGACCATTCGCCAGATCATGAATCGCGAACTCCCGCACGCCGCTGGTCGGATTCGTGGCAAAGGGCACACCAAAGAGGAAGCGCTCCGTGCCGAAATCATAGAGGCTCATGCCGCCCCAGCTCACGCCCGCGTCACGCTGCATCTCGTAGCGCACATACACGGCCTTCGCGGCGGAGGTGTCGGCATCGTTGATCGCGCCATCGGCCTCGATGCCGTTGAAGGTGCGCATCGCGCCTGCATTCCAGGTGCGCAGGGTGTTGTTGATGATGTAGGGCGAATTGAACTCATGAATCCATGCGCTGGGTTCATTCGAATCGACCGGGCCGAAGGTGTTTTGGAAATCCCAGCCCGTGCCGCCTTGCTGCAAAGCGATGGGGCCGCCGCTGTAAGTGAACGTATCGGTGCCGATGACGATGTCATTGCCGCTCAAGGCCGCAGGAACCGGATACGTCGGTGTGACGACTGCATTCCAGCTCGTGCCGACGATCAATTTGTCCCAATACGTCGGTGAATCGCCACCGGAGCCGAAGCGGAGGGCGCTGTGAGCATTCGTGAACGCGATGGTGGCATTCGGCGAGCCCGGTTCGCCTCCCGTGAGGCTCGGATTCACATACAGCGACGCGAAACCGGTCGTGTAATCCACTTTGGCGATGATTTGGTATTTCAAACCGGCAACTGGCTCCACGCCGGTGTAGTTCCACTGGTTGGCACCGAGGTTGTGGATGCCGAGTTCGCGACGGTTGTTCGCCGGATTTTGCGCAAAGGGCACGCCGAACATGAGACGCTCGTTGTTGCCGTCGTAGAGGCTCAAACCGCTCCACGACACGTTGTCCGCGCTGCGTTGCATTTCGAAGCGGTAATAGACGACCTTGTAGTTGGAGCTGGCGCTGAAGGTGCCATCGGCCTCTGGCGTCTCGAATTCGCGTTTCGCGCTGCTGTTCCAAGTCGTGAGTCGTTTGGAAAAGATGTAGGGCCATCCTTCGACGTTGTCCCAATTGCTCGGCGTCTGCGTGCGACCGATGAAAGCGTTGTTCGTGGTGCTGTTATCGAAGTCCCAGCCGAATCCGCTGCTGTGCCCGACGACGTTGCCATTGTCATAATCGAAGTCCTCGCGGGCAATGATCACATCCGTGCCGCTCACCGGCGTGCTGATCGGATACGCCGCCTGGATCGCTCCCCAGCTCGTGCCGACAGCGAGATCGTCCCAAGTCGTCGCGCCTGTGCCGCCGCTGCCGAGACGCAACGCCGTATTCCAGTTGTCACTCTGCCAGGGCCGCGTGGCGTCCGGCATGCCCTCAGGCTGCGTGAGATCGGGATTCACCCAGAGGCTGAGCTTGTCATTCGCGTAGTCGATCTTGGCGACGATCGTGTACTCCGTAGCATCCAATGCGGGCACGCTGGTGTAAGTCACACCACCTTGACCGATGGCAAAGTGACGCGGACCCGCGACGACGGGCGGATTGAAATCCACGCCGAAGAAGATGCGCTCGTTGGCGAAGTCATACATGCTCACGCCGCCCCAAGTCGCCCCAGCGGCGCGCGTCATCTTCACGCGGTAATAAACCTGCTTGTAACGAATGCCGCCCGTCTCGCTCACCGCGCCATCGCCTTCATTTGGGAAGCCAAACTCGCGTTTCGCGGCGGAATCAGCTGTCGTGAGCCTGTTCGTGGTGATGGTGGCGGTGCCAAAGACATTGTCCCAAGTCGAGCTGCCTTCGCGACGCAACCCCACGAAGCCGTCGCCGTCCTGATTATCAAAATCCCAGTTCGTGCCGCCATTTCGGCCTGCGATGCTGCCATTCACATAAGTAAACGTGTCGCTGCCGATGAGGATGTTTTGTCCCAAAGCCGCCACGGGGTTGGGGTCCGGCATCGAAGCGAGCTGAAGGCGCCAACGATCAAGCGCAACGCCGTCCTCGCGGGCGACGATGCGGAGCGTGAAGTTCCCGCCACTCAGAAAGGTGAAGTTCATTGGATTCTGGGCCGGAGAGCCATTGTTCGCACCCGACTCGCCAGCACCATCCCAGCCCTGTTGGGGAAAATTCGAGGTCACATGGCCGCCATCTTGATACCAGGTGGAGGGCGTGATGCCACTACCGCCCGTAAAGCCCGCGTAGATGGAGTCCGAGGCGGTGTCATAGCCATCCCAGACCAGGAAAAGCTGGTAGGTGCCCGGTCCAGGGACGTTGATGAAATAATCGATGTAGGGTCCGTCGGCATAGTTCACCGGATTGGTGCCGTTGACGTTAGGGACCTGCATGGCAAGGCCGCCGGAAGGATTGTCAAAGGTCACTCCGGCAGGCACGACGGCCTGAGTGGGAATCTCCCGCCAGCCTTGATCAACCGCTGAGGGAGTTTTGCCATGGTAGTTCTCCGCTTCGCCAGTCACAAAACCGCCAGTGAAAGTGTAAGGCTGATTGGAAGGAAGCAGACCCGCGAAGAGGTTGCTGGACAGAAACGCGAAGAACAGGGTGCGGACAGAAATCATGACAGAGCCTTGGTAAGACAACTCGGGTTGGATAATTCTCAATCGGCACGGTGGCGCACGCGATCACGGCGTCGCCTAGATGAATGAACAAAGGCTGGTTACGTTTGCAACGCGTTGAGCGGATGTGGCGCTGCCATCTGGTTTAAACTTTCAGTTCGTCTAGGTCACTGGGCTCGGCTGGAGAGCGGAACTCCGAAACCGCGGTCCAAGTCGGCCTGATGTGCCGTCACTTCGGTCCCTCCAGTCTCTTTTCCCGGGTCCCGCCCCAAAAGCGCCTCTTTTCACGTGGAGAGCCTCCCCCCTCCGTTCTCGATACCCGGCCATTACCTCTCTTAACTCTATAAGGTATGGATTTTCTCATTTATACCATAAATGAGACTCTAAAGACTATCTCTCTCAGAGTTTACCCCTCCCAAGCTTGTATTTGGAGCTTTCAGCAGTGCTATCAGAGCTTTTCCATAGCCTCTAAAGAGCATCCCCCTGCCCTTTTCAGAGCTTCACCCGCCCTTTCCCTCTCAATTCACCCTCCTCCCCTACCCTTCCCAGCCTGGTTTTGGGCCTCTTTATTCTCACTTTTACAATTTTATCATATTTTTGTGAGATTGGTGTTGCAACGATTCTCATTGTGGTTATAATTTCCACAACATAAGAAATCGCCATGAACGCCCTCCGCAACACCCTCCTCGCCGCCGCCGCTCTCCTCGCCGTCGCTTTCGTTGCTCCCGCTTCCGCTCAACAAGGCTACTACGCCGCCGGTTACTACGCCGCCCCTCAGGCCCAGCAGGCCGCCGCTTACGCTCAGAACCAAGCCGCTTGGGCCGCCTACCACCGCCAGCAGCAGGCCAACGCCCAAGCCTGGGCCGCCTACCACGCCCAGCAGGCCGCCGCTGCCCGCACCGCTCCTCGTGCCACCCCCGTCGCCGCTCCCCGCGCTTCCGCTCCTGCCACCGGCAACGCCCAGATCCGCTTCGACGGCCGTTTCGCTTCCGTCGGCTCCAACGCTCCTGCCCAGCTCCAGCACGCTGTTTACGCCGCCAACAAGCTCCAAAACAAGCCTTACGTCCGCGGTGGTGGCCACGCCCACGTCGAAGACAACGCTTACGACTGCTCCGGCAGCGTTTCTTATGTCCTCATCAAGGCTGGCCTTCTTCGTGCCCCTCTCGCCAGCGGTGCCTTCGCCAGCTATGGCGAAGCCGGCCCTGGCCGCTTCATCACCATCTGGGTCAAGCCTGGCGAACATGTTTTCATGACCATCTGCGGTCTTCGCATGGACACCTCCGGCCAGATCACCGGCGAAGGCCCCCGCTGGCGCACCAAGAGCCGCAGCATGGCTGGCTTCATTGCCCGTCATCCTGCTGGCTTTTAATTCTCATTTTTGTGACGCGATTCTCACTCTCGAAAACAAGCCGCCCAACAAACCTGCGAATCAATCCCTCTCAAAGCCCCCAAATCATCCCAAACCTCTCATCCCCGATAATCTCATGAACGCCTTCGCCCCTTCCTCCTCCTCCTCCACCGCCAACGAAACCTCCCTCGGCTGGAACCACATGCCCGCCTACGGCGAGGTCATGAGCGAACTGCGCGGCCTGAATCACCTCGATATCCATGCCCCGCTGGCCCCGGAACCCCGCGCCAACAACCTTCTCATCGAGTCCTTCTGGAGCGCTTTGAACCGCTCGAACACGATGGTCGCCGCCTAAAATGGCTTACTCGCGGATCACCTCGATGCCGCTGAGCAAGGTTTCGCCCTCGTGGGGCGTCAGAGAGAAAGTCAGCCTGCCGTCGGTGACTTCGATGTGAGAAAGAGCCTCGGTCTGAGCGGTCCATTCAGCGGGCTGAAGATGGGTGAGCACGCTTTTTCCCTGCACGGAGACATCAAAACGGTGCTTCGAGCTGTCCGGCGATGAAAAGACGAGTTTGACGGTGTAGCGGCCGTTTTGGAGGCCGCTGAGTTTGGCGCTGCGCAGACCTTTCGCCCCACTGGCGGCCACCCAGGACCAACCGGTGCCTTTTTTCATCCAGAGCGAGTGCTGGTAGAAATACTCGGGCTTTGCCGGTTCGGTGACGAAGTCGATTTCGGGCGAGGGACCACCAACGCTAGGAAAATCGAGCCAGAGTGTGCCGTCGCGTGTTTTCCGGTCGCCGGGCGCACCGAGGTTGATGCCAATGCGTTGGATTTTGCCGTGAATCGCGGCTTTCGGCACCGCACCCCAGGTGGCCCATTGCTCGAAGTCCTCCGGCATCGAATAAAGCGCGAGCCCCATCGGCAGCGGGTAGCTGCAGGTGCAGCCTTCGAAGAAGTAAGGCACGTTCAAGATGCCGCCGGCAGGCACGATGCTGTTGGTGCAACCGCTGCGTGGGCCGCTGATGTGGATGGTGCCGCTTTCGACCTTCTTGTCGTAAAACGCGGCGGTGCCGCTGCGAAAAGTGAAGATGTTGCCGTAATCGAAGCCGCCATCGCAGCCGTAGCTCTTTGGAAACACTCGCGGCTCCTGCTCCAGCGTGAGCGGGTTGATGCGAAAGCCTGATTTCGGCTGATCGGGAGCCCAATCGTTTTTTTGCGTGGGTGGTCGATACTGCGCCTGCTGGATGCTTTGCTGGTCCACAGTGCCAAATTTCGCGCGGAGTTCCGGCTGCTCGTATTCATCGAGCACGCGACCGGTGTAGATGTCGCTGAACACGGGCGCGAGGAGCTTGTAATCGACCTTTCCTTTGCGGTTGGTGGCATCAAGCCAGTCTTTATCCGCCGTGATCATGACGCCATCGACGATCTTCGGCTGCGGCGAACGCTTGAAGTTGCTCAAGGCATCATCAAACCACAGCACGCCGAGCGGAGCCTGCACGAGCGGGTCTTCACTGGGCTTCCAGTCAGCGAGGTAGTTTGTGGAGCCGGTCAGGGCACCGCGTGTGTGAATGAGTTTGGCACCCGGGCCGATGACTTTACCGCCATTCGGACGCAGCATCTCTGACCACGGTTCGTATCCTTCCTCTTCGAGGTCAAAAATGACGCTGGCAAAGTAGCGAGGCAGGTCCGTCTGGATGTTCAAGACAACGACACGTTCACCATAGAGGCCTGCTTTTCTCAATCGGAAACCTGCATCGTCGTCCTCCGCCAAAACAACGAGATGATACTGGCTGTTGAGCAGAATGGATTCGATCAAGCCGGGCTTGTTGGGACCAATCATGAGGGCGTAACCGCGATCTGTGCCAGCCGCTGCGATGGCGGCTTTCGCGAGATCTTCCTCGGCTTTTTTGATGACGATCTCCCGCTTCCAGCGCTTTGTTTCGCCGCTGCCGGTGCCGAAGGCTTTGAGAACGCCGTCAGTGGTGACAACGAAGCATTTGTCGTCGGCGAGGATGACGCTGTGGGCATTGGTGAAGGTGTCGAACGGGACTTCAGTTTCGGCGGCGTGGAGGGTGCGCTGGATGCCTTTCTGGCCTTCGGCGCGGGGTCGGTCCTCGTGGCGCTTGGCGCTGATGGCTTCGTCGAAGAGGAGGCCGCGACGGCGGAGCTTGGCGGCTTCTTTTTCGGCGGGTGTGGAGGCGAACCAACCACCGGTGTAGCGGCCGGCGGAAGGCAGCTCGAACTCTTTGATGACTCCTGTTTTGAGATCGAGGCGAGCCGGATAAGCAGTGCTGCATGGGACGATGAGGTCGTCGCCATCGATGAGGAGGTAGCCCTGCGGCGCGAGGCCGCCCATGGCTTCGGTGGCATGCGGGTGAACGCCGTAAAGGTAGGAGCAGCGGTCGTTTCGCCAGATCTCCGCGCCGGTGGCGACATCGCAGCAGAAGACGAAGGTGCCTTCAAGAGGCCAGACACCGGCAGCGAAGTACACGCGGCCCTCTTTGGCCACCGGACCGCCGCGCACGGGCCACACGGAGATGAGGCGCTGATTGCCGAGAAGCAGTCGATTCGAGGGAACGGCGCGTTTTTGCCAGACCTCGGTGCCATCGGCGAGCTTCACGCAGCGCACGACACCGTCATCGGAGCCAAAGATGGCCGTTTCGCCGACGATGACAGGGGCGAACCGCACGGGGCCGTTTGCGAGGGCACGCCAAAGCTCCGCACCAGTGTCCGTGTCGAAGGCGATGACGCAATCCTCGCGCGAACTGCCCACGAGGAGGCGCTTTCCGGCGGCGACGGGCTCGTAGCTGCGATCAAACTGCAAACGCGGCTCTTTGAAGGCCGGGCGCAGCGGCGGCAGCTCGCGACTCCAGATGAGGCGAGGCTCTGCGGGCATCTTTTGCGTTGTAGCCGCCGTGCGGCCGGGATCGTGCCGCCACATGGGCCAATCGGCGGCGTGCGCCAAAGCGGAGAGGAAAAGGAAGATGACAAAGCGTGGCATGGCGAGCCAGTATCTACGCAATGTTTGCCACGCAACTCACCAACCTGACGCTTTTGCTCGCCGAAGCCGCACCGCTCAATCCCGGCCTCGCCGCCGAGGAGGAGACGAAGCGCCTCATCGGCCTCTTCGTCGTTCTCGGCATGGTGGCGCTGATTTTGAAGGGCTTCCTCATCGCCCGGTGGTTCGCGAAGAGGAAGAAACTCAGGACGAAAGCTTCTCAGACGCCACCACGGTGATTTTGCCATCTTTGCTTTCGAGACGGAGCTTCGCACGGCCAAAGTCACGCTTGTAGCTCCAGCCGGTCTCGGCTTCCCAGGTGGTGGTGCTGAGCTGGCGGAGCACGCGGAGCTGCAGCACGAAGGTGGCGAGACGGTTTTTGTTATCGACGACGATTTGATCCGGCTCGATGGCCTTCAAGTCGATGGCGTTGACGAAGTCGAGCTTCAGATCCGCCAGGCGTTTCACGAATTCCGTCGTCGCAGGCGTCATCATGCCATCGCGGCTGATCTCTCCGAGCACGATGCTGTAGTTTTTGGCCACGCCGGGATTCAGTTCCGGCAGGTTTTGGATCACATGACGGATTGCTGATTCACCGGCATCGCACTCGATAAGGTTCACCGGCAGGCCGCCATTCTCGGACGAATGACAACCAGTGAGGGCAAGAAGGGCAGCAAAAGCAAAGAAGCGTCGGGAGAACATGAAGAGGTTGGTTGGATGATGCGTGGCAAAGGGCGGAAAGGTTTCAGCGACGCCACTGATACATCCAGCGCTCGGAGATGACCTTTTCACCCTCTTTGAGCTCGCTCATGATTTCGAGCAGGTTGGTCTTCTCCGGCACATCAAGCTTGAAAAAGGCCCGCCAGCCGCCGGTTTCGACGTTCTTCATCACTCGCTTGTCGAGGATCTTCGCCTCGCCGGAGCTGATTTGAAGGTCGATGTCAGGCACCCAGTCGGCCTTGGATGGCGCGGGCATTTCACCCGCGGAGAAGTCGATGACGTAAAGATGGTCGTCGGAGTCCATCACGAAGCCGCGGCGGGTGTTGAGCACCTTGCAGAGCTTGCCGGGCTCGTGCTGGTCCAGCCAGTGAAGGTTGTAAGCCACGCGAAGAGGCTCGGCGGGCGTGGCGGGAAGGTTTTTCGGGCTCCACATGGCCACGATGTTGTCCCAGGTTTCTTCGCCGGTGGAAAGCTCCACAAGCGTCACCGAACCCGCGCCGAAGCCGCTCACCGGCTCCACCCACACGGCGGGGCGGCGGTGGTAGTTCGCTTCGAGGTCCTGGAAGTTGTTGAAGTCACGATCCCGCTCCGCCAGGCCAAAGCCCTTCAATTTGTCCGTCTCGAAAAGGCTCAGGCGCATGTCCCGGCTCACATCGAGCGGACGCCAGATCGACGGCCCGCCTTCGATCTCAACCTGGAGACCATCGGAATCATGCACCTCGGGGCGGAAGTCGTAGGGCTTCGGGTGCGAATTCTCGCCGAACCAGAACATGCTGGAGAAGGGCGCGATGCCCAGCATCTTCACCGCCTTGCGCAGATACAGCGTGGCTTTGATCTTCATCAGCGTCGTCTTGCCCGGCGTGGATTCGAATTCGTAAGCCCCCGTGATGCTGGGGCCATTGAGCAGTGCCAGCACCTTCACCGAGGTGGCACCGGGCTTCGGGGCCTCAAGCCAGAAGTGCGTGAAATCCGGAAACTCCTCCGGCTCGCCGCCGATGGTATTCACCGCCACACCACGGGCGGAGATGCCATACCCCAGCTCCGTGGTCACGGCACGGTAGTAGCTGGCCCCCATGAAGACGAGAAACTCAAAGCGGCGCTTCAGCAGCGCCTCCGGAGCCACCACGCGAAAGCCCGCATAGCCCTCCGGATTCGTGACCTTCTCCGGCACCTGGAGCTTGCCATAATCGAAGAGTCCCCGGTCAAACGGCACCGCTGCCGTGGCACCATCCCGCATGGTGTAAAAGCGCACCGGCTTCTTAAACATCCAGCCGGGGTGGAAAAACTCGATGCGATACACATCGCCGAGATCGCTGAAGATCGCCTTTTGAGGCTGAAAGCGGATGTCCCGATGCCCGTCGTATTTCAGCCCTTCAAAGAACGGATCGAGCTTCTGAGAGGGAGCCACATATGGCTGCGCGGCGAGTTGAGCGGCCACTTTTTCGAGGCTGGCGTGATCCTTCACGTCTTCCAGCTTCACCTGGGCCGCCGCAGACACGGCGAGCAGCGACATCAATCCAATCGAGGGGGCAAATTTCATGCGGGGCCGCAAGCATGCAGCACGCCGCATGCCAGTCAACCAGCGGGAACTGCCATCCCCGATTTCTCACGCCGGCGTCATCCGAGTCCAAGTCTTGGCAAAAGCACGACACTTAGCTTTCGTGTCCGTCTTGCCGGAGTGCTCAGTGTGGAGGCCGTGTTTGAAAACCTGCCAGCGACGATTAGGCGAAGCAAAGTGGCCATCGCGCTCCGCGAGATGAGCTGGACGCTTGGCATACTCACCGGTTCACGATCTCCCAGTATCCTTCATGTTGGCGAAAGCCTTTTGCTCATCTCGACGGAGCGAGATGGCTACTCTGCTGGCGCGTCTTCGATGTCTCTGGATAGTTTTCAAACACGGCGTGGTGCTCAGTTGGGCATTCGCCGGGTGATTTCGACTGAGCACTTCGTCACCGCCTGCGGTGAGACATGCAGCTTAATAGTGACCGTAGCCGCCGCGATGGCGGTAGCCGTTGTTCGAGCAGTGGTTGTTGGAATGGCGACGCTCACTTCGATTGCTATTGGCCAGGCCATAAGCAATCAAGCCGACGGCCGCCGCGCCGATCAGCGCGGCTCCGGGCTCGATGACTTGGCGCGGACGGCCATAGGCATCGTAAGCGGTGGTGCAGGAGGCCATGGCTGGCAGGAGAAGCACGAGAAGAAGGCGATGGAGGGATTTTTTCATCGGCTCTCCGACGACCCATCGAGGTGCCTATTCAAAGCGATGCTTCAAGAACAAGGAGCGGGACTTGCCGCGTCCCGCAGAAGTGATCGCTCACGAGACGCCGATGCTCTGACCTCTGTGCTCCTCCGTGACCTCTGTGGTGAAATCGAGCGGCTCTCGGTTCCACCACAGAGAGCACAGAGGGACACAGAGGATGAGGTTCAGAGTTTGATGGCCGCCCCAGAGCTTCGTCGTGATTCGCGGGAGGTCATGAACCGCTAATATGACGCTAACGAGACGCTGATACTCTGAACTCAGAAATGAGCGTCAGATGAGCGTCTTATCAGCGGTTCCCTCCCCGTCGTTCGCCCTTTCGGCATCAAATCTGGATCTCTGGGCCTTCTTCGCGTTTCACGAGCTTCCAGGTGGAGCCGGTGCGGCGGAAGGTGTGGCAGACTAGGGTGAGGTTCGGGGCTTGATGGCCGATGGAGAGCGTGGTCGTGATCGTGTCGTCCGTGGCAGTGTCGATGTCGATCGTCACCCGCGTCGCCAGGGCGTCATCGGAGCGCCGACGGCTCCAGACGATGCCGGGCCAGTCCTTCACCGGAGTCGTGTACGTTTCGGAAGCATGCCGCAGCGTGAAGTCCGGCAGATCCCGCTGCAAGGCCGCCAACTGCTCCGGTCCCTGGCAGAGGTAGAACTCGTCCTTCGTGCCATGACGCGGCAATTCATCGCGTAGCGCCATCCACACGACGCGATAGCTCGGCGAGGGCGGCAAGTCGTTGGGCTCGCGGGCGTCGGAGACGTAAGGTGTCTTCGATGAGGTGCAGGAGGTGACTGTGAATAGAAGAATCAAGACACAGTATGACAGGAATGCGCGGTTCGAGTGATGCCGTATTTCAGGCTGGAAAATGCCAGATGGCAGCACAGTTTGGCGATACTCATTCATGAAGACGCTGATTTTCTTTTTATTCACGCTGGTGGTCTCCGCCACTGTGGCGTGTGCACAAACTACGGCAGCAGATATCCTGAAGGAGTACAAGCAGAAGTCGGCAACCGCATTGGAGCGACTCAATAAGACGCTTGAAACACAAGGAGCCTCGATAGCTGCTACTCTCGTTGGTCAGGGTGATGTAGCAGGCGCAGATGAGCTTTCAAAGCAGATCAAAGCCAAGATTGATGGTGAGGCTGTTTTAAAGCCTCACTCAGCTGCGATCACTCTGTTCCGCCAGTATGACGCGGCACGAACGAACGCGTTGAAGCCCGTTCAGGCAGCCAGCATATCAAAGATCGAAGCGCTACTTAAAACCTCGTCAGGCAAAAGGATGGAAACCGTTTTGGAACTTGGGAAGGCGCGGCAGGAAATTGAAGATGGCAAGGTAGCACCACCAGCCCCGGCGATTCCCGAATTTTGGACTTATCACCGCACAGAGACCAGTGGGGTTATGGCAGAAATGGCATTCAAACCCGACGGCACCTATCAACTGATCGACCCAGACCCGAAACTTAACGTCGAGGGCAGGTGGGAGGCAACCAAAGATCCAAAGGTCATCACCTTGGATCACAAAGGCAACGTTTGGAAAATCACGTTCAACGGAGACAAGGCAACAATTGACCGCCCGGATATGGGGCTGCGGCATTTGCGATTGAAGGAGAGTGGGACGAAGTGATGCGTCCTCTTTAATGGACGCATGTTTTGAATCTAGTCGCCCGATCATCTTTTTGCCTCGGCACTCAAGTATTGGGCTAGCACATACTCGTAAACCTCTGTATGAGCAATTCCCTTGAGACGCAATTCTCTCAAAGCATACAGCTCCTGCCCCCTACCGTAGCCGCAAAAGTCACCGCCTTCCGAAAAGGGGTTTGAATGCCCTGCTTTAGCGAGTTGATCGAGAATTTGGCACAGATCTTCGTTTGTCTCCAACTCATCTGCCTTGGACGATTGCAGCGCTTGCAGAACGGTCTCTCCTGCACTGATACGGTCCGCACAGTCGAGCAACACTCTATCACGTTCGTCAATCGCCCGCCCCCGCAAATCCGCAACCGCTCGAAACTGCTCTCGCCAAGCCATAAACGAAGCGACCACCAAGCCAGATATGGCAATAAGCCACAACGTCCACGCTGGAATCAAGCCGCCGGAACCCTGCCAGTATGCGAATCCCGCAGAACCTAGCACACTGCAAGAGTACCATTGCCACCTCTGAATCATCTCGACACAAAAGCAGCGGACTTCGTCGTAGAGAGCCGGTTTAGTTTGATCTGTTGAGGGCATTTGGAAATGATTAGGCATTACGGACGCGCTTCCGAGCTTTGGCCTCGGCAATCACCAACTCGGCATCCAAAGGCACAAACTCCGACTCGGTGGCTTGCATGACGGGAGTGAGTTCTTGCCTCAGCCAGTTCCAGCGTTGCTGCTCGACGAAGCTGCCAAGCTCGCCGGGAAACTGGATGGTGAGGGATGCACTCATGGTGCCCCAGAGTGTCATGAGAGGCCGAAAACGGCAAGATGGATGTTGGCGTCGGAGTGCGCGCCAGCGTTCTGGAGTGCTCCAGCCCTCTGGAGCTTTGCGGAGGCCTTGAGACGCTCGAAAGCGCCGGAGGACCGGCGCACTCCAGGACGCTGGCGCGGTGGCGGGGCATCTTGAAACTTGGAACCTGAGCCGAGCTTGCGAGACAGGCGTAGCCAAACTGAAACGACGCGCTAAATCCGACCCGCCCGCATCGCTACGCGAAGCGTTGCGGGCGGGGGGCGAGTAGGAGTAGGAGGACGACGTGTGGCTTCACCACCCGCTCTTCACATTCCACACCTCCACGAGGTCCTTCGGTAGATCGGTGATGACGCGGCTGGGGCGCATCATGATGTCGCCGTCGCGGGCTTGGTGGTTGATGA
>JBILVU010000077.1:0-27371 GCA_044370285.1 Prosthecobacter sp. | reverse complement strand
GGATGATCCTCGACGATGAGCACACGGGCCGGTTTGGGCTTGGCAGAATTTGGCATGGTGGGAGGAGGCGGAGGATTGAAACTACTCGTGATGAAGAGGCACGACACATCGCAGCGTGGCACCACGAGGGTCCGGCGCGGACATGGCAAGGCTGGCACCGATCATTTGGGCGCGGTAGCGCATTGTGCGCATGCCCATGCCGCCGTCTTTGCGGGGATGGATGGGGAAGCCTTTGCCATCATCCACCACGGTCAGCACGATGTTTTGCTCATCGCCATCGATCTTGATATGAACGGTTTGCGCTCCGCCATGGCGCACGGCATTCGCCACCGCCTCCTGGGCGATGCGGTAGAGATGCATCGCCGCTTCGGGAGGAGAAATTTGCACATCGCCAGCCTCCTCCACCTCGATCTGCACGCCCGTGAGCCGCGAGGTGGAGCGGGCGAGATCGCTGAGAGCCACGGCGAGGCCGTGGCGGTCCACATGCACGGGGAAAATGCCTCGGGCGAGGCCGCGGGCCTCCGTCACCGCCTGCTGGATGGATTGCTGGATGAGCTCCGCATCCTGCGCGGACTCATTTTTCTGCGTTTGAAGGTCATCGGCCAGCGAACGGGCGGCCAGACCGATGGCGGCGAGGTGCTGGCAAAGGCCATCATGCAAATCCTGGCCGATGCGCTGCTGCTCATGCTCGCTCACCGCCACCAGATCGGCCTCGAGCTGGCGGCGTTCTTCCAACGCCTCGATGCGGGCGGCATCCGCCTCCTGGCGGTTGCGCACGGCCGTGACGGCATAGGCCACCACACTGAAGAAAATGACACGACTCAGCGTGGCCCAAAGATAGCCGAGCGTGGTCTCGTAGGGATGGGTGTCGTAGTTGGACGCCCACCAGAAGATGCCGCAGATCACCGCCATGCCATAGCCAGCTCGGTTGTCGGCCCACCACACCGCCATCAGGATGGGGACGGCATAGAAAACGAACAAACTCAGCTCCCACGTCGTATTGCGGTCGATCCAGGCCATGCCACTCGCCAGCAGCAGCGGCAGCAGCAGCGCCACGATCTCCGGCTGGCGGCGCATGAAGTGCGTGAGCCGGGCCCAGGGGCTAGTGGGCGTAACGCTGTCCTGTGAGGGAAGGATGGAAGCTTCGGACGTCATGGTGTGGTCTCCCGCATGATGCGCACAAACTCGTGATAATCGCGGATATAATCCGCCGGATCGTAGGCATGTGAGGCCAGCACGAGCAAGACAGAATCCGCGCTGTGCCCGCTGGCCTCCGCCCACACCATCGGCGGCACCAGCACGCCGATTTCCGGCCGGTCCAGCACGATCTCCTCCTGGCTGATGCCGTCATCCATGCGCAGGCGGCAGGTGCCGTGGGCGCTGACGAGGAACTGGCTGCACACGCGGTGCGCATGCTCACCCCGCACCTGGCTGCCGGGGATGGCATAGGTCCAAAAACAACGCACCGGGTGAAACGGCAGTGCCTCGGCGAATTCGATCACCGCCAGATCGCCGTGCACGGCATCACGCATATGGCGCAGTTCCACCACTTTCACCCCTCGCACGGCGGATGCGCGCATCGTCATCGGAGCGATCATGCGAGCACCTCCTGATGAGTGAAAACCTCACGCACGAGCGACTGCGGCCTGCCTGCCACCGTTAGAAAAGCACGCCCCACATACTCGCCAATGATGCCGAGCATCAGCAACTGCGCCCCGCTGAAGATCGCCAGTGCTCCCATCAGCGAAGGCCAGCCCGCCTGTCGCGACTCGACAAACAACAGCTCCGCCGCCACCGCGCCCAGCAGCAGCACGCCACCTGCGCAAAGCACCACGCCCAGCACGGACGCGATGCGCAGTGGCATCACGCTAAAGCCAAACAACAACCCGCAGGCCAGTCGCAGCAGCTTGCGCAGCGTGTAACCACTCTCGCCGCTCGCCCGTGGCTCATGCGCCACTTTGAGACGGGTGAAACGATTCGTCGCCCCGAGGATCAGCCCGTCGAGATACGGAAACGGGCTGCGATGATCCGCCACGCGGTCGATCAACTCACGCCGCACCGCCCGGAAGCTCGACAGATACAGCTCACGCGGCTTCCCCAGCAAAAACGTGGCGCAGGCATTCGCCAGCCTGCTACCTACATTTCGCCACCAGGCATGCTTTTTCTCATCGTAGAAGGTGTAGGCCACCTCAGCGTCCGATGCCCGCAGATGCTCCAGCAGGCGGAGAGCCTCTGAAACGGGGTTTTGCAGGTCATCATCGAGATTCACCACGAAGCGACCCGTCGAACGCCGCCAGCCTTCGAGCACCGCCGCATGCTCGCCGTAGTTTCGAGCCAGTTCGACGAGTGTCACAGGCACGGGAAAATCTGCCAGCAGCTTTTGCGCCTCTGAAAAAGTGCCATCCGTGCTGCCATCATCCACCAGGACCAGCTCCCAGGTATCGCGCAGCGTCATCGCCTCCGCCCGAAAGGCACCCAATAGCGGACGCAGCATCTCCCCCGTGTTGTGAAGCGGGATGACAAAGCTGAACTCAGGGGCGGTCGGTTGCATGGAGGGCACCCCGATTGGAGCACGCCACCTCGAAGCATGCACATGACCCGCCGTGTGGCGTTTTTTGCCACTCAGATGTCATGGCGGGTCCATTTTCCCCAGCGAAGGCAGCAGCCACTCATCGCGGGGAAAGAGGTCCGTGTTTGTCTCTAGCCCCAGTTCACCCTCTAGACGCAGAATCAGCGCCCCCGGCCCCACCAGCGGTTTGAGCAAGGCATGCGCATCCATCCCTGCGGAGCGGAAATGAGACCACACCGCCACTTGGTCCATGCGGGCCTGAATCTGCAGCCAGTCCACTCTCAGCGGCTCCACCGTGCCGATGCCGATCACACCGCCGAAGACCGTCACATGTGGAAATACCTTCCGCATCGTCGCCGCCACGCGAGGCGTGGGCAGCCACGTCACTGCTATGCCGCCCGGGCTCAGGCGGGACTTCAACAGCTCAAAATACTCCTCCGAGTAAAGCGTGCCCGAGTGCGCACTCGTCGGCCGCAGCGCATCCGCCTCGATCACATCAAACTTTTCACCGTCCCGCAGGATCATCATGCGCCCGTCCCCGGCCAAATGATGCACACGATCATCCGCCAGAACCGTCTTCACCGCTTCCGCGCCCGGTTCATCCTGCACCGCCTCCAGCGTGCGCATCTGCCCGCCCACGATCTCCGCGCACCAGACCTCACGCGTTTCTTTTCGAGCCAGCATCGCATGCAGCGTATCGCCCGAGCCGAGGCCGATCAAAGCCACACGCTCCGGCTTTTCATGCAGCAGCACCGGCAGCGCTCCCAGCAGCGTGTGCACACCGCCATACGGCAGCCAGCTCTGGCCGATGCCATTGATGAAGACGGAGATTTTGCCCGGCTCCTCCTCATCTCGTTTCAGCACCGAGACGCCGCTCGCATCTTCCGCCAGCCACAGGCGATCCCGCGTTGTTCCATGCACCGCCGCCCACAGGCTCTTTTGATCCGGCAGCATCCAAAACACCACCACGCCACTCACCACCGCCATCACACGCCACGCCCGCCGCGTGCCTGCGACCAGCAAAAGCGTCCCCACCACCGCCAGCAGCATGAAAACACCCGCACTACCCCAAACAGACAGCATCACCGCCGTCACGCCCGCCGCGCCGAGCATGCTGCCGAGGATGTTCGCGCCTTGCAGGGCACCCGTGCGCCAGCCCACAAGGCTCTTGTCCGTCTGCGCCGCCTTTTGCATCAGCGGAAAACCCGCCCCCATCAGAAACGTGGCCGGAAATATCACCGCCAAAGGCACCACCGCATGCAGCAGCGGATACGTCCACACATGCGCCGCATCCTCCGGCTTCAAATCGCCCTTCCACCAGCCCATCAGCAGCCGCAGCGCCGTATCCGCATCCACCGGTTCATAGCTGGCGAGGTAGCTCGCGAGCGATGACGAGCCCAGCAGATGCAGCGCCACCACCACGCCACAGGCCGCGTAAAGCACCGCGAGACCTTGCAGCCTCAGAAACGCCCGCCACGCATCCTCAAAGCACCTCGCCACAAACGAGCCCGCCACCGCGCCGCAGCCCAATCCACCGAGGTACACCGCCAGCAGCGTGCCCATCGTATGCGCCGAGGATTTCGCCATCGCCCCGAGCACCCGCAGCCACACCATCTCCGCCGCCAGCGCCGTGAAGCCCGTCACGAAAAACACCGCCAGGCAGGCCGCGAGACGATGAGAAGCCTGTTTCGATGCCACCGGCTTGTTTTCATTCTCCACGTCCTTCACCTGCCGCATGCCGAGGATCATCAAAACGGCGCACAAACCATTCCCAAGTGCCGCCCAGCGCAGCGCCCCCTCTACGCCACCGAGCGGCAGCAGCACCCACGTCGCCAACAAAGCCCCCAGCGCCGCCCCGAGCGTTTTCGCGGCATACAGCATGCCGATGCGACCCGCCGCTTCCGGCATCTGACGCGTCATCACGCATGCCAGCACCGGCAGTGAAAGCCCCATCAGCAGCGTCGGCGGCAGCAAACAGGCAAACAGCACCAGCGCCGACATCACCCGCGACTCCACCAGCATCACCAGCCGCTCGTAAAGCACATCTTGAAACAACCACGCACTGCACAGCCCGAATAACCCGATGCCGATTTCCGCCTGGATAAAGACCACCACGTTTGCCCGCGTCGAAAGCCGGTCCGCCAGCCTGCCACCGATCAAGCTGCCGATGCCCAGGCCAGCCATGAAAGCCGTCACGATAATCGTCACCGCCACCACATCCCCTCCGGCAAACAGCACCAGCAGCCTTTGCCACGCCATCTGATCCACCAGCGCCGACATCCCCGAGATCAAAAACACCCCGCAAACCCACGGGCCGCGTGCCGCACTCATGGCTGGGCCGGACCACCGTCCAGCGAAGCGAGCAGGCGGCTGACCACGGGATCGCCCGGCTGCAAGGCATCGGCACGAGAAAGATAGAGCCTCGCGCGTCGCGGATGCCGCTGATCGTTATGCACGAGACCCAGCACCTTGTTGGCGATGAAATGGTCCGGCTTCTGATGAACGACCTGCTCCAACATCTGCGCCGATTCCTCAAACCTACCCATACCCGCCAGTGAGACTCCCCCATTCAAGAGGAGATTGAGGTCTTGGCATGCCTTCGGATGGCTCTCCATCAGCTCCTTTGTCACCTCATGGCATTCCTGCCAGCGATTCAACCTCGCCAAGATCGCAGAGAGATTGCTGCGAGAGGAATAGTAGCGTGGCTCGATCTCCAGGCTCTTGCGGAAGGCCTTCTCAGCCGCTTCAAAGTCTCCCGCCTCGGCATAGGCAGCGCCGAGATTGTTCCAGGCCCCATATTGAGCTGGACTCTTTGCCACCGTATCCTCCCACAGCGTCACATCCGTGCGCCACACCTCATTGCGCAGGCAGGTGACCAGCGAGAGAGCGAAAACCGCCACACCCGTCACCAGCGGCCCCGGTAAAATGCCCGGCAGTTGGCGCAGCCTATCCACCACGCACACCAGCGCCACCAGCACTCCGATGGAGGGAAGGTAGCTGCGATGCTCCGCCATCATGTCCGGCAGCGGCACCAGCCCGGAGGAGACCGAGACAGTCCCGAAGAACCACAGCACAAAGGCAAACACCATCCTCCCCTGCCCTCCCATCCACCGGCGACCACGCAACCACCACGCCACACCCAACAATCCCACCAGCAGCGCCGCAGCCCGCAGCACCGGCAGCTCCGTGGCCGACTGATACACCGGCCACTGCGGATACAAATTCTGCCCCGAGGGCCACACGATCATCCACAGATACTCCACGATCACCGTCCACTGTGTGATCACATACTGACCGTGCCCCCACGGCTTCTCCCGCAGGTTCACGATTTGCAGTGCCTGCGCCAAGTTCCACTCGCCGCCGTTTTGCGCCGCAGAGACCGCCATCACCATCACCGGCACCACCGGCAGCGTGATGAGCAGTGGCACTGCCCGCCACAGCGTCGTGCGCAGCCGCGTGCCCACCACCAGCCAGTCCAGCCCCACCGCCAGCAGCGGCACCACCACCACATCCTCCTTCGTCAGCATCCCAGCCAGCGCCGCCACCACCGCCCCGGCCTTGAGCCCGTGCCTTCGCCACCCTTCCGCCTCCGCCGCTTTGAAATACAGCACTAGGCACAGCAGCACCCAGAACGCCCCCATCGAGGTGAAGCGCTGCACGATGTAGGTCACCGATTCCACCGCCAGCGGATGCGCCAGAAAAACCAGCGCCGAACTCACCGCGATGAACCGTGTCGATGCCGCGCTCATCAGCCCACGAGCCTCCAACGTCCGGCCCAGCTTCATCAGCAGCACCAGGATCAGCCAGCCATTCGCCGCATGCACCGCGATATTCACCACGCGAAACCACCTCGGCTCAAACCCATCCAGCGCATGGTTCCCATAGAATGTCGCATAGGCCAGCGGTCGCAGCAGCATGTTCGCCGTCAGATCCGGCTCCGTGCCCAGCTTCACCGGCCACTCCGCAAAGCCTCGAAAATCCGCCAGATAGGCAAACGCCGTCGTCTTCACGAAAAACGGATTGTCCTTCATGTAGTAGCAGTCATCGAAGGTCATCGGAAAATCCGCCGTCCAGCCGTAAAGCCCCGCGCAGAGCACCCCGCAGGCCAGCGCCATCCACCGCACGAGCCGGGAATCCGTGAACCACGAGCGAATCGGCGGTGCCGACGTTTCAGCCGCCGAGGAACCTGTTTTTCGAAGCATGCGTTTTTTCGTCATCACCCCGCCAGACTGCCACAAAACCGACCCCGCCATCAAAAGACAGCCTCCGTGGAATGCAGCGCCACCCACCGCCCGCCACGCCACCTCATCCCGTCCCCCATCCTTCCACCCCGCCTTCAAGCTCACCGCCACAAACGCTGTCGCGGTCACGCTGGCGTTTTCCAAAGCATGGAGCACTCGCTGGAAAGTCCGTGCCATGAACCACTCATCCACCGCGCACGACTTCACGGCCCGGTCTGCGCCATCAGCGCGGGCAGATCGGGATCATTCACATTCAATTCCACGGCACGTTGCAGGTAGAAGCGGGCCTTGTCCTTCTGACTGAGGTCAAGGAGGCAGGCACCGAGCAGCTTGTTCGCATAAAAATGATCCGGCTGCGCCTCCAGCACACGCTCGAGTGCCTGCGTGCCTTCCTCGACGCGGCCCAAGCCGGCGAGCGAGATGCCTTTGTAATAGAGCATCTGCACCTCCAGTGGATGCCGCACGCTGGCCTCACTGAGGGCGGCATCCACCACCTCCAGGCAGTCGGGCCACTGGCGCATGCAGACGAGGGAATCGGCAAGGTTATAATAGCCCATGAGCACCCGAGGGCGGATCTCGACGGCCTGACGAAAAGCTTTCACGGCCTTGGAGCGGTCGCCATAGCGCACCTCGGCGGCGCCAAGATTCACCCAGGCCACATAGCAGCGCGGGCTTTTCGTGGTGGTATCCTCCCACAGAGCGATGGCACTGCGCCAGACCTCGTTGCGAGCGCAGGTGGCCCACGAAAGGCTGATGAGCGCCACGGCGGCGAAGCTGCAAACGCTCACGCTATGCAAACGTGAAGACCGCAAGGTGCGCAGCACATCCAACACGCAGGCGAGCATCACAAAGATGCCGACGGAGGGCAGGTAGGCGCGATGCTCCGCCATGAGATTGGGCAGCGGCACGAGGCCGGAGGAGATGAAGAGCGTGGCGAGATACCAGGCAAAAAACACCGCTGCGAGCCGCCCATGACCGTCCGCCGAACGCCGCCACCACCCCACGCTGCCTGCGAGGATCAGGCCGAGCACGGCGACGGCTCCGAGCACGGGGCCATCGAGCAGGGAATCGTAGGACGGCGGTCTCCAGCACAGGTTTTGCCCGGTGGGCCAGACGATGAGGCGCAGGTACTCGATCATGACGGGCAGTTCGCTCACCAGATACTGCCAGCTTCCCCAGGGTGAGTCCTGACGATTCACGAGATGGAAGGCCTCGCCGAGATGCCAGGCATCCTCCGCGAGCGAGTGGCTGCAAATCAACGTAAGCACCGGCACGAGTGGCAGGCAGAGCAGCAGCGGCAGTGCCCGCCAAAGCACGGTGCGGAAACGGGTGCGCAGCAGCAGCCAGTCGATCCCGACGGCGAGCAACGGCACAGTAGCGATGTCTTCTTTGACGAGCATGCCGGTGAGGGCGCAAAGCACCGCGCCGATGCGCAGCAGCACTCGATGATTCCTTCGCGTGGCATCCACCGAGGCAAAATAGAGCAGCAGGCAGCCGAGCAACAGCATCGTCCCCATCGAGGTGAAGCGCTGGATGATGTAGGTGACGGATTCAGTGGCCAGCGGATGCACGGTGAAAGCCAAGGCGGCCACCACCGCCACGAACAAGGCGGAATCCGGTCGCGTGAGCACTTTGCCCGCCACACGCCGAACGAGCAAAAACATGAGCCAGCCGTTCAAGGCATGGATGAGGATGTTCACCACGCGGAAGCCTCGCGGATCGAAGCCGCCGAGCAGGTGATTACATTGCAGCGTGAGGTAGGCGATGGGGCGCATGACGATGTTCACCGCCAGATCAGGATCGTCCAAGGCCTCTAACGGCTGGCGCACGAACGACCGTATGTCCGCCCAATGGGCAAAAGGCTGGCCGGCCCGGAACCAGGGATTGACGATCATGTAGCAGTAGTCGTCATACTCGAAGGGAAAGTCCGCCGTCCAGGCATACAGACCCGCACAAAGGGTGGCGATGAGCACGGCCATCACGCTGGTGGACCAGGAGCGACGCGGCGATGGCGACAAAGGCTCCAGAGCCTCCGGCTGGATCACCGAGGGATTTGCACGCGGTTTCTTGGGCTTGGATTTCTTTGCCATAGCTGCTCACAGCCTCGCATGGCGAGCTGTCGGCCTGCAAAAGACAGCGCCTGTCCCCCCGAGGCTTCGCAGGGAGGCCGTTGCCTCCGCCACGCAGCCGTCACACACGCCGTGATCTCGCCACGACGAACAAAGAAGTGCCCAGCGGCAGCCGCGTGTGGCGGCAGAGCGCCGCATCGAGTTTCCCACCCGCCGCGAGCAAGGCGTTCAACCAGCGCGGCGGCATCGCCAGATCTCCTTCCGCGCTTTGCGAAATCCAACGGCGCAGCAGCAGCGGCAGGAAGAGCCAGACATTCCAGTAATGCGCCTCCACGATCTCAAAGTCGTGCGTGCGTAGCAATCGATTCAGCTCGCCACGTCGGTAGCGGCGCACGCCATCGACCGCCGCATCATGCGCTCCGCGCAGGCAATCGAAGGCGGGCACATTCAGGATGAGCAGGCCGCCACGTTTCAGCACGCGGCGCATCTCCGAGAGCGCCAGATGCTCATCCACTTGGGCATGATAAAGCACATCGAGACTCAGCACCGCCTCGAAGCACTCATCCGCATACGGCATCGCATGCACACTCGAAACGAGCACCCGCTCCAGCCCGCGTGCCCGGCAGTGCTCCACCGCCTCCGCCGCGATGTCGCAGCCATGCGTCTGCCATTGGGACAGTCGAGAAAGCATGCCACCCGTGCCGCAACCCGCATCGAGCAAGCTCCTTCCCTTCGGCACCATTCGACTCAAAGACCGCACCACCTGCCCTCGCAGTACTCGATACCACCAGTGCTCGTCTTCCACCTGCCGCATGAGTTGATGCTGGCCCGCCTTCATGCGGTGAAATCCTCCACCGCTGCACAAGCCGCGTCGATCGCCACTTCACTCAAATAGGGATGCAGCGGCAGCGAGAGCACCTCTCGCACCGCCTTCTCCGCCATCGGAAAACTCTCCGCGCAGGCAAACGCTGGCTGCTGATGCAGCGCCGCCGGATACAGCACCGCCGAGGGCACGCCGCGCTGCTTCAAATGCGCCTGCAAACCATCCCGATGCTCTGCACGGATCACGAACTGATGAAACGCATGCTCGCAGCCTTCTCGAACCACAGGCAGCCGCAGGCCGCGAAGTCGTGAAAGGTAGCGTGAGGCGAGTTCGCGACGTTTGGCGACCTGCGCCGAAAGCGAAGGCAGCTTCACCCGCAGCATGGCCGCCTGCATCTCATCGAGTCGGCTGTTGATGCCTGGAAGCTCGCTGAGGTGCCGCTGCCGCCAGCCATATTCCCGCAGGCAGCGCAGCTTTTCGGCCAAAGCGGCCTCCGAGGCCCAAATCGCGCCAGCATCGCCGAGAGCACCCAGATTCTTCGTGGGATAAAAACTCCACACCGTGGCCCGGCCAAGCGTTCCGATGGCTTTGGGCCCCAAACGAGCCCCGTGCGCCTGAGAAGCATCTTCGATCAAAACCACGTCATGAGCTTCACAGACCTCCTGAAGCGCCTTCCAATTACAGGGATGACCGTAAAGATGCACCGCCAACACCGCTTTGATGCCGCGCTGCCTTTTCAGCACCTCTCGAAGCGCCTCCGGGCAAAGCGTTAGCGTCTCCTCCTCCACATCACAGAGCGCCACGCATGCTCCCGCCCTCTTCACCGCTGCCGCCACGGCCGAAGGAGCCAGCGCCGGAACGACCACGCCATCCCCTGCCCCGATCTCCATGGCCCGCAGCAGCAGCTCGATGGCATCCGTGCCGCTCGCCACGCCGACGACATGTCCACCGCCGAGAAACGCCGCGAACTCCAGCTCAAACGCCCGCACCTCCTCACCGAGGATGAAGCGGCCGCTTTGCAGCACCCGCTGCACGGCCAGCATCAGCGCCTCATGATGCTGCCGCTGGTCCTCGGCGGGAAATTCAGGAAACAGTGGCATGCAGGCCACTTCCACCCTCGCTCGCACCTGCCGCAACAGTCAGCGCTTGTAGCGGAAGCGTTCACATCTCCGTCATTCTCGTCGCACTGCGGATTGCATCCCCGGCGATTCATCGTAAAAACTGCCCCTCATGTCCGATTCGCCCCCAGCCACACCCATTTTGACCTCCGCCTCTGGCGTGATGGCGAAAGGCCCTGGCGATACCGTGGAGCTCGATCCCGTCTGGGACGAGCGCACCCAGCGCCTCCGCGTCCTCATCGACGACAATCTCCCCACCGAGCTGCATAAACTGGCCGCCGATCTCATGAGTTCCCTCCGGCACAATGCCGGCGTGGCGGAGCGCTTCGATGCCTTCTGCGTGCAGGCCTTTTCCAAGCCGGACTGGGCTGTGCCCTCCAGCGCCTTCATCGGTGAACTCTTCGAGGACAATGAAGATCGCCTCGCGGAGCTCGTCCGCGTGCCGGACCTCGTCATCGAGCTGGGTTGCGGCCAGGCTGCCGTCGCCTGCACCGTCGCCTCCAAATGGGCCACCCGGGGTGAGACGCACCGCCTTTCCCGCCTAGCTGAATCAATCATCGCCGCCCAAGGCACGATGAAAAACGCCGCCGCCGTCGAGGTCATGCTCGCCCTCTCGGCCACGCTCGCCATCACACGCCCCTCGCGTGCCGAGCAGCTCCTCAATGCCGCCGTGCCTCTCGCCTCCGAAGAGCACGCCGAATCCCTCGCCGATGCTAGGCGCTGGCTCGCTGCGGGCAGCAGCCTCGCCAGTTGCCCGCAGGACATCCGCGATCTCTGGGATACCCGCCTCCGCCGCCCACGTGTGGCTTGGAAATGGGAATCCATCGAGGAACGGAAAGCCCTCAAAGCCCTCGCTGAGAACCTCAGCCCTGATTCCGAACTCGCCCCCCTCGTTCAAAAGATCGTCCCTGCCTGCTGGTGGGATATTCTTCTCCAAAAAGACACCGCCGTGCTGGCCCTCCAGGCACGTCTCGATGCGCTCCCCACCACGGCCAGTTCTTCTGCGGAGCAAACCTCCGCACAGCAGGCTGATGCCCCCTCCCTCTCGATTCGAAAGCACCATCGCGAATGGGAGGATGATGGCGATGCGCCCCTTGGCGTGCGTCCTCAGGCCAGCTCCATGGCACGTTTCATCCTCGGCTGGGCCTTCGGCGTCTTCGTCATGGGCCTCAGCTTCTTCCTCGCGCCCGATGCCATGCATCGCTTCATCAAAGACGCACGCCATACTCTCAGCCTATCCTCCCCAGAGCCCCCCCCGCCGCCCGCCGCCAAGCCCACCACCGCATCAGCCCCAGCCACCTCACAGACTGCGACTCCAGCCAAAAAGGACACCACCACCGTGCCCCCCGCGCCAGCCGTGCCTGAGCTAAGCGGCAAAGCCTGGCGAGAAGCTCAGGCGCAGAAATTTGCCCGTCACAACACCGCCATCGCCCACCTCTTTGCCCAGGTGAAACGCAGCAATTGGAACGACAACCAGCTCATCCTCTCCGGCCACAATCCCGAGCTGCCCTTCTCGGACGAAAGATACCTCCAGCTCCTCGTTTGGCTCCATCTCGATCCACCCGATGATGCGGAGACACGCCGTCATCTGCCCAAGCTTTTGCTCGACCGCGCCGATTCCAGTGTCCTCGCCATTTGGGAAGGTCTTTGCTACGCTGGCTCACCCAACGAGACCGACATCCGCCGCACTGCCCAGGAAGTGTATGCCGAAAAACTCACCACTTGGAGCCGCGAAGATGCCGCCCGCCTCCACGTGATTGCCCAGGAGCCAAATCAATGATCCTAAGTTTTGGCTCATGACACGCCTCGCCTTCATCCTCCTCACCTGCTTCCTCACGCCGAGCTTCGCTCAGCCAGCCTTCAAAAAGGTCCTCTTCCTCGGCAACAGCATCACCAAGCACGGCCCGAAGGCGGACATCGACTGGAGCGGCAACTGGGGCATGGCGGCGAGTGCGGAGGCAAAGGACTACGTGCATGTCTTCACGAAGTCGCTCAGCGACAAACAAGGCAGTACACCCGAGATCCTTGTCAAAAACATCGCTGACTTCGAGCGGGCGCATCAAGGCTACGACTTCGCGTCGAAGCTGAAGGAAGCCATCGACTTCCAAGCGGACCTCATCGTGCTCGCCATCGGTGAAAACGTGCCCGCTTTGAAGACCGCCGAGGAAAAAACGAAGCTACAGGAAGCCATCACGAAGCTGCTGACCACGCTGAAAGGGCATCGCAAGCCGGTGATCCTCGTGCGAAGTTGCTTCTGGGCCAACGCAGCCAAGGACGAAGCGCTACGCGGAGCCTGCGATGCCGTCAGCGGCATCTCCGTGGACATCAGCGCCCTCGCGAAAGACAAAAGCCTCTTCGGGCGAGCCGAGCGTGAGTTCAAGCACGACGGCGTTGCCAACCATCCCGGCGATAAAGGCATGGCCGCCATTGCAGACGCGCTGATGAAGGCGTTAGCAAAGTAGCCATCTCGCTCCGCGAGATGAGCTGGAGATGCTCGCCGACCGAAAACGCTCTCAAAGCTCCAAGCCGCTGGTTATTGCCACACGCTGAGTCCCTCTCGCGGAGCGAGAGGACGACTTTGCTTCGCCGCAGCGCACCGGTAAGATGCTTTAGATCACGATTCTGCGTTTGCTCATGCGTGAGCGTGCTTCTAGCGTTGAGCACGCATGAGCCCAATTTCCCCTTCTGATCGTCTTGAGACTTCGTTTGCCCCGTTTCGCGAAAAAATGCAGGCCGAGGGCCTGAGTGAATCGGCGATTCGTGCCTTCCGTGGCAGTTACGCGGCCTTGCTGGCCGGTGAGACGGGCATGATTCCTGAAGACACGATCCAGCCCGCGCAGGATTTGCCCAAGGCGGAGGCGCTGACGGCTCCCGAGGCGGGTCGTGCTGCCGAGCTGCTGAAGCAAACGGTGCTCATCAAACTCAACGGGGGCCTCGGCACAGGCATGGGACTGGAAAAAGCGAAGTCGCTGCTGCCGGTGCGGGGTGAGGATACCTTCCTCGATTTGATTGCCCGGCAGATCCTTCGGTTGCGGGCGCAGACGGGCGGCGAGGTGCCGGTTTTCATGCTGATGAACAGCTTCAGCACGTCCGCCGATACCGCCGAGCACCTGGAAGCTCGTTTTCCGCAGCTCGGTGGTCGCGAGGTGTGGGAGCTGATGCAGAACAAGGTGCCCAAGGTGCTCGCCAGCACGCTGGAGCCCGCGCCTTGGCCGGCGAATCCCGAGCAGGAATGGTGCCCGCCGGGTCATGGCGACATCTACGCCTGCCTTGCCGGGTCCGGCTGGCTGGAGCGACTGCTCGCCAGCGGCGTGCGCTATGCCTTTGTGTCGAACTCCGACAACCTCGGTGCCACGCTCGATCCGGCGATCCTCGCGTGGTTCGCGGATAGCGGCATGCCTTTTGCCATGGAGGTCACGCGGCGTACGGAGTCCGATAATAAGGGCGGCCACCTCGCCGTGCGGCTGCGCGATGGGCGCTTCCTGCTGCGTGAATCGGCGCAGTGTCCAAAAGACGACGAAAAGCACTTCCAGGACATCGACCTGCATCGCTACTTCAACACGAACAACCTCTGGATCGACCTTCATGCGCTGAAAGCCGCACTCGCCGCCAATGACGGCCTCATCCCGCTGCCGCCGATCATGAACAAAAAGACCGTCGATCCGCGTGATGCCAGCTCCGCCGCCGTCATCCAGCTCGAAACCGCCATGGGTGCCGCCATCGAATGCTTCGCCGGTGCAGGGGCCATCGAGGTCTCGCGCATCCGCTTTGCCCCGGTGAAAACCACCAGCGACCTGCTCGCCGTTCGCTCCGATGCTTATGAGCTCACCGAGGACTTCTGCCTGCGCCTCCATCCCAGCCGCGAGGGCCAGCCGCCGCATCTCCACCTCGATCAAAAGCTCTGCAAACTCGTGGACGGCCTCGAAAAGAACTTCCCCCACACCCCCAGCCTCCTCCACTGCCGCAGCCTCCTCGTCCACGGCCCCGTCGTCTGCGGCGAAGGCGTCATCTTCCAAGGCGATGCCGTCATCCACAATCACACGTCCGCACCTGTGAAGCTGGGAGCGGGCGTGCATGAGGGGACGATGAGCGTGGGCGGGTGAGTCATGGCTCTTGCTGCGGTCAACTTTACACCAAGCCTCGTCCTCTTTGTGGTTGACCAGCTCAACCTTTCTCGGGCAGTTACTGGACATGCACTCACTTAAATTCGTCGAGGCCTGCGCCATTGATGCTGTCCGCATGAAGGGCGTGAACCTGTCGTCGCCAGCATGTCAGAAGTGCCTAGCCTCCTTTCAGGAAAACATGCGGCTTGCCTTGGGCATCGCTGCCTCTCCAGGATGGGCCGCGATGATAACCATGCAATGGAACATGGCGACCAAGAATGCTGCTATCGACATTTGGGGACCTGAGTGGATTACCAAGTTAGAAAACGCTTCACCTGAGGAGGTGCTAAAATGGGAGCGTGGAAAGCATGAGACCATGAAACAAATTGTCACCGAAAACGACCCCTTGCTTCACAAACACTTGGAGGTGATGACGCGACAGACAGATGAACTGGCGTGGCGCTGTGGACCATTTGTCCACGGCATGATGGAGGGGCTTCTGAAAGCTATCTGCATTCAAGCGTGGACCTCCATGGAGGTCTTGCTGGAGGATCTACATGGTGAGGTGATTGATCTTCACAGCAGTTGTTTTTCCTCCGAAGTGGTAGATGCGCGAAAACGCACGAAAACCAAGACAAAGGGAAGAAAGTTTTATTTTCGAACCCGAGACGGATTCAGAGATTCCTATGACTTCGCATTTAGTAACGACTCAATTATCAGCGGCATTGTTAGAATGAAGGCTATTGATGCGCTAGCCGCCGTTCGCCACCTCTTGGTTCACAGGTGCGGCAAAGTGGACAAAGGGTTTATAGAAGAGTTCGCAAACGCGCCGCAAACTGCTCTCTCCAAGTTTCCCAGCATTGAAATCGGAAGTCCTTTACTCTTTGATGGAGAGACTGTCCGGCACCTTGTTGATGAAGCCGTCACAGAAGGCTACAGGCTTATTGGCGCTGTGGATACATGGCTCATGACCAAGCATTTTGCTAATTAGTATAAATCGTCAATCCGTCACCAAAGCAGCGGGACGCCATAGTCTGCAAAGTGGGAATCACAGCTCGCCAATGTCATGTTCTCGGCCATGGCCTGCGCGATAAGCAGGCGGTCAAAGGGATCGCGGTGATGATGTGGGAGCTGGCAAATGCCTGCGATGTGAGCCGGGCGGATGGGTAGCAGTTGCAACCCGCTGTCAGTCACAGCTTGAGGGAAAAGCTCCTCATAAGGCTTTGGCAGACTGAGCTTGTTGAGGCTGGTCTTGATCGCGATCTCCCACAAGCTGGCGATGCTCACATAGACCTCGGTTTCCTCAGATGTGATGGTGTTCAGCAGCCGTGGCGACAGCAAATGCGGTTCACGCAGGAACCAAAGCAAGGTGTGCGTGTCCAGAAGCAGCCTCATTCCATGTATTCTTTGAAGTCTTCCAGCGGCGCATCGAAATCGGGGGCGATCCAGAAGGTGCCTTGAAGGTTCTTCCAGAGTCCAGGCTTCGCGGTGCGTTTGGCTTGAGGAGCCGCAGGTTCCATCTCGGCCTTGATGCGGATCGGCAAGCGACGCCACGCTTCCGGCAACGGAAGGTGCAGCGTGCCATCAGCCGACGGCTCCAGAATAGCTGTGAAAACACTCATGGGACGATTTTAAGCGCCCCGACGGAAAAGCAAAGCCTCAATCCAGACGACGAAAACCCAAAATTCGCGTCCAAAACCGGTCCGGCAGCTCCTTATATAGGGTGAAATGAACCGGCTCCGACTTTTCCCCTCTCTTGTTTTGCTCTCTGGCTTCGTGGCGCTGCCTGCTTGGGCGGCGGACGAGGATGCGCAGCGGGCGGCGATGACGTTTTTTGAGAAGGAGGTGCGGCCGATCTTGGTGGAGCGGTGCTTTGAATGCCATAGCAATACGAAGCAGAAGGGCGGCCTCCGCGTGGATCACATCGGCTACCTCAAAACGGGTGGCGACACCGGACCCGCCGTGGTGCCGGGGAAGCCGGAGAAGTCGGCGCTGATGGAGGCGATTCGCTGGACGAATGAGGATTTCCAGATGCCGCCGAAAAACAACGGCGGGAAGATGCCGGATGCGCAGATCGCGGTGCTGGAAAAGTGGATCAAGATGGGCGCACCATGGCCGGAGGATGCCTCGAAGAAGGTGGTGGTGACGGAGGGCGGTTTCACGGAGGAGCAGCGGAATTACTGGTTCTTCCAGCCGGTGAAAAAGGTGTCGCCACCCGACGCGGGCGGGAAGTGGGTGCGCAATGACATCGACCATTTCATCGCAGCGAAGCAGGCAGAGATGAAGCTGAAGCCTGCGCCGGAGGCGGATCGGCATGAGTTGGCGCGTCGCGTGTATTTTGACCTGCACGGCCTGCCGCCGACGAAGGAGCAGATCGACGCTTTTGTGAACGACAAAGACCCGAAGGCCTATGAGAAGCTCGTGGATGAGCTTTTGGCCTCGCCACGCTACGGCGAGCGCTGGGCGCAGCACTGGCTGGACCTCGTGCGCTATGCGGAGAGCGATGGTTACAATGCGGACGCGTATCGCCCATCGGTGTGGCCGTATCGCGACTATGTGATCAAGTCGCTCAACGACGACAAACCGTATAACCAGTTCGTCAAAGAGCAGCTCGCGGGTGATGAAATGGCTCCAAATGATCCGAACGTGCTCATCGCCACCGCCTTCCTCCGCCATCCGGTGTATGAGTGGAACCAGCGCGATGCCCGCGGCCAGTGGGACATCATCCTCACCGACATGACGGATACCACGGGCGAACTCTTCCTCGGCCTGAGCATGGGCTGTGCGCACTGCCACAATCACAAGTTCGATCCCATCCTGCAAAAGGACTACTACCGCCTGCGGGCCTTCCTGGCTCCGGTGAAATGGCGTGATGACATGACGCTGGCGACGACGGCGGAGAAGAAGGCCTTTGCCGAGCAGCAGGCGAAGTGGGAAGCCGCCACGGCGGAAATTCGCGGGAAGATGGAGGCGCTGACCGGCAAGGCGCTGGCATCCAAGGTGGAGGGAGCGCTGACGAAATTCACCGACGAACTCCAGGTGATGGCACGCAAGCCCTTCGAGAAGCGTGACGCCCTGGAAAGACAGCTCGCAGGCCTCATTGAGCGTCAGATGGACTATGAAAAGGTGCGCTTTGACCCGATGAAGAGCCTCAAAACGGACGAGGCGAAGGCGGAATACAAGGCGCTTGAAGCGGAGCTGAAGAAGTTCGACCACCTGAAGCCGAAGCCACTCATGGAAGCCTTTGTGGCGACGGATGCGAGCCCGGTGGCACCGCCCGTGGCGATCAAGACACGCAAAGGCGAGCAGCAGATCGAGCCGGGCTTCCTTTCCATTATCGACACCAGCCTGCCGAAGATCAAAGCCACGAAGACTTCCACTGGTCGCCGCACCGCGCTAGCGGAGTGGATCACGCGGCCTGACAACCAGCTCTCCACCCGCGTGATCGTGAACCGCGTGTGGCAGTATCACTTCGGGCGCGGCATCGTGGCCACGGCGAGCGATTTCGGCAAGCTGGGCGAGCCTCCGACACATCCTGAGCTGCTCGATTTCCTCACGACGAAGTTTGTGAAGGGCGGCTGGCATTTGAAGCCGCTGCATCGCGAGATCATGCTCTCCGCCGCCTATCGTCAAACAGCGCGTCACGAGCCGGATGCGGTCGCGTTGAAGGTCGATCCTTCGAACCGCTACCTCTGGCGCTTCAATCCGCGTCGTCTCGATGCGGAGCAGGTGCGCGATGCTATGCTCGCGGTGAGCGGCGAACTCGACGCTGCGGCTGGCGGACCTGCGGGCGATGGCAATGCCACACGTCGCTCGGTTTACACGATGAAGAAGCGCAACAACCCGAACGAGCTTCTTCGTGCGCTCGACATGCCCGCAGGCTTTGCGAGCACCGCCGAACGTCAAAGCACCACCACGCCGACTCAGGCGCTGCAATTGCTCAATGGCGACTGGTTGCTCGCCCGTGCCCGCAAGCTCGCCTCACGCGTGGAAGGCATCGACGATGCGTGGATGGCCGTTTTGGGTCGTCCGCCGACCCCGAAGGAAAAAGCCACCGCCGAGGCCTTTTTGAAGAAACGAGCTGGAACGACCGAATCGAAGGTTTCGGAGAGAGCGGAGAACCGCGAGAGCGGCGATGCCTTCAAAGAGAACAGCCCGCACGAGCGCCTGCTGATCAACACGAGCGAGAAGGAGGGCGATGAGTTCAGCGTCGAAGCCGTGGCGAGCCTCAACAGCGTGGATGTGAATGCTTCCGTGCGCACGCTGGCCTCACGCTGGAATGGCGGGAAGGACAGTCAGGAAGCCTTTGGCTGGAGCCTCGGTGTCACCGGCGAAAAATCGCGCTACAAGCCGCGCAATGTGATCGTGCAGGTGGTGGGCGAAGATGAGAACTCAAACATCGGCTACCAGGTCGTGGCTTCGAACATCCACATCGAGCTGGGGCGTCGCTATCACATTGCGGCGCGGGTCTCCTGCCCTGCCAAGAACGTCACCTTCACCGTGCGCGATCTCGACACGCCCGGTGCCGCCGTGCAGTCCGCCGTGGTGCCGATGGACATCCGCTCGAAGCTCAGCCTCGGCTCCTCGCAGCTCGTCATCGGCGGCCTGAATAAGCGCTCGCCCACGCATCAATGGGACGGCAGCATCGAGGCCGTGCGCATCGCCACTGGTTACCTAGCCGACAAAGCGCTGAACGCCGATCCTGAAAAATGGAGCGCCGGTTTCGTCGTCTGGCGTGCCGCCGATGCGCTGAACTCCCAATACGCCTGGAGCGGCAGCGATACGAAGAGCGTCGAAGAGGCTGATCCTTTCCGCCAAGCGATGAACGACCTCTGCCAGGTGCTGCTGAACACGAACGAATTCTTTTACCTCCACTAAGACCATGCGCTGCAACCGTTACGATCATCCCACGTCGCGTCGCGACTTTCTGCAAACGGCCGGCTGCGGCTTTGGCTCGGTCGCTTTGGCCGCGCTCATGGGTCAGGAGCAGGCCAGCGCCGCGCCGCTGCGTGTCGCGCATCGTCCGGCGAAGGCGAAGAGCGTCATCTTCCTCTTCATGGAGGGCGGCCCGAGCCATCTCGATACCTTCGACTACAAGCCACTGCTCAACAAGCTCGCCGGTCAGTCCCTTCCCGCGAGCTTCAAAGCACCGATCACGGCGATGGGCGAGGCGAAATCCCCGATCCTGGAGTGCAAACGCACCTGGAAGCAGCACGGGCAAGGCGGTTTGTGGATCTCGGATTGGTTCAGCCATGTGGCGACACATGCCGATGACCTCGCGGTGATTCATTCCTGTGCTTCCAGCGGCATCAACCATGCCGGCGGCGTGTGCTCGATGAACACCGGCTCTGTCTTCGGCGGTCGCCCCTCGCTCGGTGCGTGGGCGCAGTATGGCCTCGGCACGTCGAATCAAAACCTGCCCGGCTTTGTCGTCATCAAGGACAGCGAGGCCACCGTGGTGAACGGCGCCCGCAACTGGGGCAATGGCTTCATGCCCGCCGTGTATCAGGGCGTGGAGTTCAGCTCCGAAGGCACGCCGATCAAGTTCCTCGACAACCCCAAAGGCGTCGATCGTGGCCGCCAGCGTGAGAAGCTGGATCTGCTCGGTGCTTTGAACCGCGACTACAACGCCCCTCGTGCGAGCAACACCGAGCTCGACGCCCGCATCAAAGGCTACGAACTCGCCTTCCAGATGCAGGCGGAGGCACCCGATGCTGTCGATCTCAGCAAGGAAACTGAAGCCACCAAGAAGCTCTACGGCATGGACAACGAGGCGACCGCCGTTTTTGGCCGCAACTGCCTCCTGGCACGTCGCCTCGTCGAAAACGGCGTGCGCTTCATCCAGCTCTACAGCGGTGCGGGCAGCAAGTGGGACGCTCACAAAGGCATCGAGATGAATCATGGCAAGTACTGCAACTCCGTCGATAAACCCATCGCTGGTCTGCTGTCCGATTTGAAGGCCCGCGGCCTGCTCGATGAGACGCTGGTCATCTGGGGCGGTGAGTTCGGCCGCACCCCCATGTCCGAGCAAGGCGACGGCCGCGACCACAACCCCACCGGCTTCACCATGTGGATGGCCGGCGGCGGCGTCAAAGGCGGCCAGACCTACGGTGCCACCGACGACCTGGGTCTCTATGCCGTGGAAGATCGCCTGCATGTGCATTCCATCCACGCCACGATCCTCTATTTGATGGGCATTGATCACACCAAGCTCACCTACAACCACAAAGGCCTCCCCGAACGCATCGACCAGAACGAAGGGCATCCGTTTGTGCGGCTGCTGGGGTGATTCACCGTTTTGGAATGGCGGTGGCGAATGATACCCGGCTGGCTATGGATCAGCTCATGTGTCATCGTCCTTCGCAAGCCACCTCCGCACCTCGGTGCCTGCTATCAGGGATGCTCCTCGCGGCGATGACGTTCGCGACGCATGCGACGGCGGAACCGCCTGATGCGCCTGCGAAGGCGCTGCCAGTTGAAGAGGAAGACAAATCCGCCACACCGCCCAAGCCACCTCTGCGCACGCCGCTGACCACGTTTGGCGGCCTCAATTGGGTGAACAAGCAGATCCAGCGTAACCTCAAAGGCGCGGCGCAAACGGGGTTTAACTTCCCTGTCACCGATGTTCCTGGGCTGGGAGCGCGAGTGAGCGGTCGTTACGAGCTGCAAAGGCTGGGCGCACACTTTCGCCGGTCCGATCAGATTACCTGGACGCTGAGCTACGGCGCAGGCTTCAACCCAGCGGGAGTCGCCTTGAATGCCGCCGGTGTCAGCGTGCCGCTTTCGGTATCTGCCGGAGTCTCTCGCACGCACTCGTGCATCTTCATGAGGCAGTCACCGGACTACTGGGAAATGGCGCTGGATGGTGTTTACCTTCCCACCTCCATTCCACGATCCAGCGCGGACCTCGATACCCTAGATGTCGGCACGATGCTCAGCATCCCGGTGCAGACCTCGTTTGGTCCTGGCATTGGCATGGAGAAGGTTTTGCCGCTTTTTGGCAAGGCACTGGGCGATCAGGCGATCATAGCCCGGGCGGGCGCTTCGGGCAGCTTGCAGGTGAGCGGTTCGTTTGACGTGCATCTGTATCGACGAAGTGAGCACGCCGTGGGGCTGATCATTCAATCCAGTTCCAGCGATGGCTACTCTGCGGGGATCGATGTGCGGATCGGCACTGAATACCTCAATGAGATCACCGAAGGGCAATACCGCATCGCCACGAAGCGAGTCGAGAGAAAGCTTCGTTTCGCGCCGCTCTCCGCCACACTGGCGGCAGGCTCTCGAACCAGTGGAGCGACGCTTTACCATGAGTTTGACCTCACACGGGAAGATCATCGTCAGGCCTTCGATAGCCTGTGGGGTCCACTTTCCGGTGTCATTCCGATGATCACGACCGGAAACGATCTGCGCAATGCGCGAGACGCCGCGTGGCATCAGTTCAAAGGCGGCGCGGATTCCATGGGCGCAGTGCATACCAAGCGGGTGGCCGCTTTGCATGGCACGCCGACGACGCTCGTGAGGGCGGTCACGCATGCGGGCAGTTCGTTCAGCCGGAGCGTCGGGGCCAATCTGCCGCTGGCGGCGAAGGTGGATGCGCACATCCAACGCCGCTTCGTGAAGTACACCCTTCATGAAGGCAGCCAGAGCAGCCTCTTCGCGGCGCAGGCCGAATCACAGAGTGGGCATGGGACTCGTTGGCTGATGGGCTTCGCTGGCGAGGGCGAGGTGCTGGAGCGGTCCTTGGTGCGCAGTGTTTCCTCCGATCCGGCCAGCTCCACCAAGGATGGGATCACGGAGATCGGGCGTGAGCATCGCCTCTCCGTGAACAGCGTGGATTCGGACGATGCCATGCGCATCATGGCAGAACTCGCCATCAAGCTCGGGCCGGTGATGTTTGACTCCGTCGCACCGCAGATCCTGCATTCTTTGAGCACGGCGGTGAAAAGTGACGGCGTGGTGGCCCTCGAACTCACCGCAGGCCTCACAGAGAAGGGCACCGCCGCGCTCTTTGAAGTCCTTTCCCGCCACCTTCACCTGGAGCCCAAAGAGGGCGAACTCATTCTCGCTTCCCTGCTTCGCAGCAAATTCGACCAGTATCTGGCCGCCCTCGATGAGATCCGCCTCATGGATCCGGAGCAGACCGCCCTTGCGGAGTTTCAGCGCCAGGGAAAAACCCTCCAACAGCGGCTTCTTGGCACGGGTGATCGCGAGCAGGACTCGATCAAGATCATCGCCGCGTTTCTGAACACGATGTATCGCACTTGGGCGGAGGCCTCAGAAGGCGAACGCGAGGAGATGATGTGCGAGTTCGCCGCGCTTCTGCAGACCGATCCCGTGCTGAAACAGGTGGGCATCGGCTACCTCGCCTTCATCGTGGCGGGCGAGCAAGGCACAAAGCCCTCCGAGCTCTACCGCCTCACGCTGCGAGACGGCACGCTCGATAAGGACAACCAGATCGATGAAGGGGCCTACGATGTGGCTCACCGCATTGACGATGCCTCGCAGCTCTCGCAGCGCGGCCATCAGTCCGCCTTTGATCTCTTCCTCCGCTGGGCTCCCCGCGCCGAGCCGGTGCGGGAAGACACAAGCCCGTCCTTTGAGGTCACGCGGCAGATCGGTCCGTCGGAAAGCACGAGCACCGTGCCCGTGCCGATGAATTTGATTCCGTTGGCACCGCCCGGGAGACCGTGAGGTTTTTCTGAGGGCGGGATTGCATTCCCGCCCATTTGTTGGGTCTTTCGGACTCGCCGCTCCCTGTCGCTCCGCACCACCTCCGCCCTTCTGAAATGGGCCGGAATGCAATCCGGCCCTCCGGGGATGCCACGAGACGACGCCTCCGCCTTTGACCGCTGAATGGCCAAAAAAGCATGACTCTTTCTCGGGCATGAGGGTATGATCGGGCCATGAAAACTGTCTTTTTGCTCCTGATGGCCGTTTCGACGCTGATTTCATCATTCGCGATGGCGGAAGAGCTGAGCCTGAGAGACGCAGACAAAGCCTTGCTGAAGAAGGTGGCGGATTTGCCCTTCGGAATGAGCGAGGCCGGGGTGCGTGCCCAGTTCCCCGATTTGGGCCCGAGTGAGATGTCCTACAAACATGATCCTCTCTCGAGAGCACACACCAAGGTGCGCATGGTGGGCCTGGAGTGGACGTTGTCCTTCGAGTTTGATGACGGAAAGTTGTGGCTGTCCACCGTGCAAAGTAGCAAGCCGCGGAGACCGAATATCACGAACAAGGAGCTATCGGCATTCCTGCCACAGTCGAAGTTCCGAGCGCTGGGAAAACGATTCGCCGCCTATTTTGCCTCCAAGCATGGCGAGACGGTTGAGCTGTATGTTCCCAATGTGGACTGCCCGGCGGGAGATCCGCATGGGCTGCGGCATCAATGGTATGTCGGCGACAAGGCCATTGCGGTCGATTTCTCAGTAAACAGCTCCTACATGAGCATCCAAGTTTACTTCTCGGGCCGGGAGAAGTGGAAAGCCATGCACGCTGAAGAGCCTTTGCGGCTGGCACCTATACATTTGATCGAGGAAGCCGCCCGAGACGCGAAATAGCCTGCCAAGCAGCCTCCTTCGCCGATGCTGCCTCAAAGCAGCGCCTCATGCGCTCGGCCGCCTTTGTTTTCGTAGTAGAGGATGAAGCTGTTGTTCACGACGGCGTAGCCACCGGGGGTGGGGTAGTCGCCGCTGAAATACCAGTCGCCGTATTCAGAGCCGAGGGCGTTGTGGAGGCCGGAGATGCTCTGGTAGATGACTTTGACCTCGCCATGCCAGGGGGTCTCTTCCGGGGAGATCATCTCGGCGATCTTGGCGGAGATTTCCTCGTCGGTGAAGGGGGCGTAGATGGCTTTGACAGCATTGCGCATCTCTTCCTTGGGCTTTTTGAGCTCGGCTTTGCAGGCGAGGTAGGTCTCGCGGATGACGTGGGCCATGCCGCGCTCGCGGAGGAGGGCGGCGGCGGCCTGGAAGGCGATGAATTTGCCGAGCTCCGCCATGTCGATGCCATAGCAATCGGGGTAGCGGATCTGCGGGGCGGTGGAGCAGACGATGATGCGCTTGGGATTGGTGCGGGCGAGAATGCGCAGGAGGCTCTTCTTCAAAGTAGTGCCGCGGACGATGGAGTCATCGATGACGACGAGATTGTCCTGCGGGGTGACGACGCCATAGGTGATGTCGTAACTGCCGGAGACGAGGGCGTCACGACCAGACTCTTGGGCGATGAAGGTGCGGACCTTGATGTCTTTGAGGGCGATTTTTTCGGCGCGAGGCCAATTGCGCAAAACGAGGTCGTCGAGGCGGGCCTGATCGGCTTCATCGAAGGTGCCGTCTTTGAGCATTTCAGCGAGGGCTTCGCGCACGACGACGCGTCGGGCCTTTCTCAGGCCGTCAAGGAAGCCGAAGTAGGCGGTCTCGGCGGTGTTGGGGACGAAGCTGAGGACGGTGTGCTCGAAGTCGTTGTCGATGGCTTTGACGACCTGGGGGACGAGCTCTTCGCCAAGGGCTTTGCGCTGGCGGTAGATGGCGCTGTCGTTGCCACGGGAGAAGTAGATGCACTCGAAGGAGCAGGGCTTGAAGTCTCCGACGGGCCGGTAGGGCTTCAGCGAGGTCTGGCCGTCGGCTTTGATGATGAGGACGTGGGCGGGAGGCAGTTCGAGGATTTGATTTTCTTCCAGGCCGAAGACGGACATGAGGGCGACGCGCTCGGAGGCCATGACGAGCATCTCATCGTTCTCGTAGTAGAAGCAGGGGCGGATGCCATTGGGATCACGCATGGCGAAGAGATCACCATTGCCGATGACGCCGACGATGGCGTAGCCGCCATCCCAACGGCCAGCGGAACGCTCGATGACCTTCTGCACATCAAGCTGGCGGCTGATCTGGGCGGGGATTTCCTCACCCTGGACGCCGGCATCGCGGATGGCGTGGTAGAGCTGGGTGTGGGCCTCATCGAGCTGGAAGCCGATCTCTTCGAGCACGCTCTGGGTATCGGTGCCGAAGACGGGGTGCTGGCCCCGCTTCATCATGATCTGGTTGAGCTCGTGGGTGTTGGTGAGGTTGAAATTGCCCATCACCATGAGGGTGCGGGTGGGCCAGGTGGTGCGGCGCATGTAGGGATGCAGGGCTCCCTTGCCGAAATCTCCGCAGGTACCGTAGCGTAGGTGGCCCACATAAATCTCGCCGGCCATTTCGAACTCGCGTTTGATGGCCTCGGGATCGTCTTCGAAGTCGATGAACTCTTTTCCTTCCTGATGGCGCTCTTCTTTGCGCTGGTCGTTGATGCGGCGGGCGATGCGCTTCATGTCCTTGCGCAGGCCTTCGAAGACCTGACCGATGCGCTCGACGCTCTCGGTGCTGCGCTCGCGGAACATGTAGGGGAGGCCGGGAGGCATGTCGAGCTTGCAGCAGCCGATGCCGAAGCCGTCCTGGCCGCGATTGCGAACTTTTTGCATCAGCGCCTGGAGAGCGTCGAAGCCGTAAAGGGCGTTGCCATATTTGGTGTGATAGTAGCCGAGCGGCTTTTTAAGCCGCACGACGGCAATGCCGCACTCATGCCGAATCGGGTCGCTCATTGGTAGGAAGAAGGGCGGCCACCCTTGGCAAGTGCCCCGAGGAGTGCAACACGAGGCTGCGATCATCTTTTCAGGTGAGAACGAAAAAGCGATTGCATGCCCGCCGCGCCTCTTTCAGGAAGCGGGCCTCTGCATGGCCAAGATCCGCATCAAGAACGTCGGCAAGATTATCGTCTGGCTCATGCGCGGCATCGGAATGACGCTGCGCTGGGAGATCCGCGATGAGGCGGGTGTGTTTGATGCGAAGCGCCGCGGCTGGATCTGGTCCTTCTGGCATAACCGCATGTTTTTGATCCCGTGGCTGCACCACGAGTGGTTTGCACATGTTCCAGGAACGATTTTGACCAGCCCCAGCGGGGACGGGCAAATCATCGCGGATGTGTGCGGGGCCTTTGGCATCGAGGCGGAGCGTGGTTCGAGCTCGAAGCCGGAGAAAGGCATGAGCGCCCTCATCGCCTTGGCCGCGAAGGCACGGGAGGGCTACGAGATCGGCATCACGCCGGATGGACCACGCGGGCCGCTGCACCGGGTACAGCCGGGGATCGTCAAACTGGCGCAGCTCACGGGGGTGCCGATCATTCCCGTTCACCTCCATTACAGCCGGGCGATCCAGTTCAAGACCTGGGATGAGTTTCTTCTTCCCCTGCCCTTCTCGAAGGTGACGATCGTGTTCGACCAGCCGCACCTCGTGCCCCGCCGGCTCACGGAGGAGGAATTTGAGGCAAAAAGGCTGGCACTGGAGGAGGTGATGCGGGCGGGGACCAGCCTCGAAAACCTCCAGCAGAGGGAATAAAGGCAGATCGAGGCCTGGATTAACAATTTGATAATATTGATAATTGTTATAAATTAAGAGTGATGGACCTCCATACTCTTTCT
>JBILVU010000015.1:0-65865 GCA_044370285.1 Prosthecobacter sp. | reverse complement strand
GCGGATGCCGTGTGCCGACGAAAAGACAGAGCGGCTTGTTCGATGTGCGCTCGCTGAGGAACTTCGCCACCTCGGCCGTGTCGGAGATTCCCACGGATGGCCCGATCACGGTATCGAAGTCGTAGACCTTGGCCCAATCGCTGTGCGCGACCTTGCCGATGATCGCCATGTCATAGCCGAGACTGCGAAGCACCGTGGGTAAGGATGGAACCTCGGGCTTTTTGGCGCTGTGATTGGCCTCCGCTCCATTTCGGGCCGACCAAAGGCCCGTCAGCAGCGCCGTTCGGCTCGGTCCACACGCTGGCGAAGCGACAAAGGCATGCGTGAACTTCAATCCTTCCTCCGCGAGTCGTTTCATATTCGGCGTGCGGACTTCCGTGGAGCCGTAAGCCTGAGAATCGAGCTGACTGTGATCATCCGAGATGAAAACGACGATGTTGGGCTGAGCCGCGAGAGCGGAGAGCAGCGGGCAAAGGGCGAGGAGGAACCAGAGACGTTTCATGATCGGCGAGGCCTGTGAACTGGCTGGTTGGGGCGAATGTTGCGGCTTTTTACTCACCGCTGGCTCTGGCCCGCTCTCTGCTGCAACAATCTGACCTTCGGGCTCGTTCCCCTTGCCCCCAAATTTCCTCATGAATCGTCGTCATTTCCTCCTCAGTTCTCTTGGCACCACGCTGGCGTTGCCGGGCATGTCCTCGCTTTTGGCCAAAGGGGCCACTGGCGGCTCCGTGCAGGTGGCCAAAGGGGCTGGCATGGGCGCACGGCGCTTTGTGGCGATTGGCAATCTGCTCGGCTACCAGACGAAGAGCCTCTTTCCGACGACTCAGGGCCGCAGCTACGAGAAGACGACGTTGCTGGAGCCACTGTGGGATATTCGCGACAAGATGACGGTGTATCGCGGTCTTGATCACGGCATCAAAGGCGGGCATTTCGCGGTGCATTCCTTCCTTTCGGGTGTTTTACACTCCGAGGCGCAAAATCGCCCCGAGGGCAATGTGACCATTGATCAGTATCTCGCGGACGAGATCGGCTTTGAGACGCGGTTTCCGGCGCTGACGGTGGGTTCGGAAGGCGGCATTCACGGCGGATGCCAGATCGCGTGGACGAAGTCGGGCGTGCGTGTCCCACCAGTGACGAATCCGGCGGAGTTGTTTGAGAAACTCTTCGTCACTGACTCGAAGGAGCGTCAGGCACGTCGCATGCAGGAGAATCAGGTGCAGGCATCGATCCTCGATTCCGTTTTGGACGAGGCGAACCGCCTCTCGAAGCAGGTGAACAAGGAGGACAAGGCCAAGCTCGACGAATACCTGACCTCCGTGCGCGATGTGGAGAAGCGCCTCGAACTGCGCCAGCGCTGGACGAACCAGCCGAAGCCGAAAGCGCCCTTCGACAAGCCCGCGAACCGCAACGCGGTCGAGGATCTGCCGCTGTTGTATGAGATGATCGCGCTCGCTTTGCAGAGCGACAGCACGCGCATCGCCACGCTGGAGATCGGCGGCGATTTCATGCCGCAGCATCTTGGCATCAAGAAAGACTGGCATGGCCTCTCCCACCACGGCAACGACGCCGAGGCCATCGCCGACCTCATCACGCTGGAGAGGTATCAGATCGATCATTTCGGCAAGTTCGTGGCCCGTCTCTCGAAGATGAACGACGGCGAGCGCACATTGCTCGACTCCACCACCGTAATTTTCGGTAGTGGCATGGGCGATGGCAACTCGCACAAAAACTCCGATCTCCCCATCCTCCTCGCCGGCGGCGGCTACAAGCACGGCGAATTCCGCGAAGTGCCGCGTGAAGGCATCAACAAGGTGCCGCTGTGCAATCTCTTCGTCGATATCGCCCAGAAGATGGGCGTGGAGATCGATTCCTTCGGCAACAGCACGGGACGGTTTGCTTGATGAGAGGATTTTAACCGCTGATAAGACGCTAATTTGACGCTGATAAATGAATTCAGATCATTAGCGTCATGTCAGCGTCTCATTAGCGGTTCAAAACAACCGCAACACGCTCACCGGTATTCGATTTTGAACTCAAAGAACCTCATTCAGAACCTTCTCATCACCTCAGCGGTCTTCGCTGCGTCATCCGTCCATGCCGCTGACGATACACCGAAGGTCGTGCAGCAGTTCCTCGGCAAATACTGCCTGGAGTGCCATGACGCGGATGTGCAGAAGGGTGACCGCGCTTTTGATGCGTTCGCACTGCCGCTGAAGTCCGTCGCGGATCTCATCGAGGCACGTGACATCATCGACCAGCTCACGCTGAAGGAAATGCCGCCGAAGAAAGCGGATCAGCCGCAGGACGACGAGCGCATCGCGATGATCCGGGCGCTGCGTGATGGCACGGTGGCGGCTCATGCGAAATTCCAGACCACGGGCAGCCGCACGGTGATGCGCCGCCTTTCCAGCCGCGAGTATGAAAACACGCTCGCGGTGCTGTTTGGCCGCCGCGTGGATACGCTGGGGCTCACGGCGGATTTTCCGAAGGAGAAGACCACCGAGCACATGGACACGATTGGCAAGTCGCTCGTGACCTCCGGCTTCCTCGTGGATCAATACTTTCAGTCCGCGAACCGCCTCGTCGAGACACGCCTTGGCAAACCGGCGATGGAGCCGAAGGATTGGAAGTTCAACAGCCACTTCGTGCAATACGAGGAACTCAGCGGCTCACACAAAAGCGCCTTCAACTACCGCTACCTGAATCTCTACGAGCAGCCGAACACCGACACACGCCAAGGCGGTTACGGCCACATCGAGGACTTCCTCAAAGGCGTGCCCGTCTCCGGCCTCTACGACCTCGAAGTCGAGGCCACGGCGCTGCATCGCGACACGCATTACGACCCCGCCATCTTCGGCATCGACTTATCCGAGCCCTTCATCCTCGGTGTCGTGCCGGGCGATATCACCAAAGGCCACATTCATTACCCGCAGGCCATCGAGCCGCTGCTCGCCAGCGCCGTCGTGCCGGACAACACGCCAACGTGGTTCAAATTCCGCGTGTGGCTGGAGGCGGGGCAAACACCGCGCTTCATCTTCCCAAACGGCCCGTTTGAATCCCGCGCCTCCGTCGTCACGATCAACAAAAAGTACAAAGACGAGTTCAAAAGCGATGTCGGCTCCTCCGGCGTCGGTCGTGCGCACATTTTGAAGGAAGGAAAACTTCCACACATCCGCATCAGCGAGATCAAGATCCACGGCCCCGTGCCCGAAAAGCCCAGCGCCGAAGAAGTCGCCGTTTTCGGCAAAGACGGCTTCCAAGAGGCCAAAGCGCTCGATCAACTCCACGCCTTCGCCGAGAAGGCCTATCGCCGACCGCTCACCGATGCCGACCGCCAGCCCATCCGGGCGCTTTATGACAAACGCCTCGCTGAAAAAGCATCGCCACGACAGGCCGCGCTCGATGCCGTGAAGCTCATCCTTTGCTCGCCGAGCTTCCTCTACCTCAGCGAGATCACCGACGAATCCGCGAAAGCCCTCAAGCCCCACGACCTCGCCACCCGCCTCTCCTTTGCCCTTTGGGCCACACCGCCGGATGAAGCCCTGCTCGCCGCTGCGAAGTCCGGCAAGCTCACGCAAGACGCCGAACTCAAAAAACACATCGAGCGCATGCTCAGCGATGAACGCATCAACGGCTTCGTGAATGGTTTCCTCGATAGCTGGCTGAACCTCCGCGATCTGGGCTCGCAGCCGCCACCGCGTGAAGTCGTGCGCTCCTACTACGCCGAGGATCTGCCCACCTCGATGAAGACCGAAGCGCGGCTCTTTTTCCGCGATCTGCTCAAGACCAACGGCTCCGTCGCCCAGTTCATCGATTGCGAGCATACCTTCGTGGACAAGAAACTCGCCAAACTCTACGAACTGCCCGAAGCGAAGACCCTGCGCCTCGCCGATGGCTTCAAGAAAGTCAGCCTCAAAGGCAATACGCATCGCGGAGGTCTCCTCGGCATGGCTGCCGTGCTCACCGTGAGCGCGAACGGCGTCGAGACCTCGCCTGTCACGCGCGGCGTGTGGGTCACCGAAAACATCCTCGGCATCCCGCCGCCACCGCCGCCGGATGTCGTGCCCGCCATTGATCCTGATGTCAGCGGTGCCACCACCATCCGCGACCGCCTCGCCAAGCACCGCGCCGATGCCGCCTGCGCCGAATGCCATCGCAAAATCGACCCGCTCGGCTTCAGCCTCGAAGCCTACGACCCCGTCGGCCGCTGGCGGAAAAAATATCCCGCCGCCAACAAAAAAGCCAAGCCCGCCGAGATCGACACCACCGGCGAATTCCCCTCCGGCGAGACCTACACCGACTTCGCCACCTTCAAGAAGGTCATCCACGACACCCGCGCCGATCACTTCACCCGCCACCTCATCCGCCAGCTCCTCACCTACACCGCCGGCCGCACCATGGAGCTCAACGACGACCTCCTCATCGACCAACTCCACGACCAAGTGAAGAAGCAAGGCCTCGGCCTGAAAACGCTCATGACCGAGTGCCTGATGAGCGAGGTGTTTCGGTCGCGGTGAGGTGGCGGAGTATGAATGCCGCGAGGGGGGCGAAGATGGACGATTTCCCCGAAGCGGAGCATGCCGGGAATCGACGATAGACATTAGGCGATAGAGGGCTACTCCGAGGACGACACTTTGCCCCACATGGACGCCCCCCAACGACCGAAAAAATTTCTGCCTCACCCGTTCCACTACCATCAGGAGCTGGAAGTGATCATCGATAACCTCACGAACGAAGGCACGGGGGTGGCTCGCGTGGATGGGTGGGTCGTTTTTGTGCCTTTCACGCTGCCTGGCGAGCGAGTGCGCTGTCGCGTCTTTCGCAATCACAAGAACTACAGCCAGGCGGACCTCATGGAGGTGCTCGAAGCGTCGCCAAAGCGGCTGCAACCTCCCTGTCCGCTCTTTGGACAGTGCGGCGGCTGCCAGTATCAGCACCTCGCGTATGAGGAGCAGCTCATCTGGAAGCGAAACCAGGTCACCGAGCTGCTGCGGCACATGGCGAAGATCGAGCATGAGGTGCTGCCGGTCATTCCATCGCCTGTGGAATATGGCTATCGGTCGAAGATTACCCCGCACTTTCAAAAGCCGCGTGAAGGCCAGATCCAGGACATCGGCTTTCTCCGCATCGGCACACGCATGTCCATTCTGGATGTGCCTCAGTGCCTGATCGCCATGCCAGCCATCAATGAGGCGCTGCCAGCTCTCCGCGAGGGCATCAAAGCGAGGTCTGATCAATTCAAACGCGGTGCCACGCTTCTGCTTCGTGCGGCGAAGAACGGCGTGCTCACGCAGAGCGATCAAATCGCCATCGAGGAGGTGGATGGCATTAAGTTCGAGTTCCAGGCCGGCGATTTCTTCCAGAACAATCCCTTCATCCTGCCCGCCTTCGTTCAGCATGCTGTGGACGAGGCAAAGGCTTGTGGTGCCCGCTTCCTGGTGGATGCCTACTGCGGCAGCGGGTTGTTTGCGCTTTCCGCCGCTAAGGCCTTTGAAGAGGTCATCGGCGTGGAAATCTCCGAAACGGCCGTCGCCAAGGCCACGCACAACGCCGAGCTCAACCAGATCACGAACTGCCGCTTCCTCGCTGCTGATGCACAGAAGGTCTTCGAAGTCGTCCCCCATGCCGGGGCGGATACCGTGGTGCTCATCGACCCACCGCGGGCCGGGTGCAGTCGCGAGTTCCTGGAGCAGCTCTTCGCCTTCGGCCCGAAAGCCGTCGTCTATGTGAGCTGCAACCCCGCCACCCAGATGCGCGACCTCGTTCTCCTCCACGAAGCCGGTTTCAAGCTGCACAAAGTCCAGCCCTTCGACCTCTTCCCGCAGACGAAGCACCTCGAGTGTGTGATGACGCTGTCGAAGTGAGGATTACGAATCGCTAGCTTGGCGCTGCTGATTCTTGGCATCGATCTTTCTCCGCTTGTTGAAAGCCGCCAATTCATTCCGAAAGCGTGCCAAGGCTGCCTTGTCGTCGATGTGGCGATAATGTAGACGCTCTTTTCGGCTGCGCTGGTGGTGCGGAAGTTCGATGAACGCTCTCATTTGTGCTTCCTCAGGCAGCAGGGCTCGTCTTTCGGCCAACCACTCTTTGCAGCTCTCGTCTCCGTAGATCCAAAGACAGACGGAGCATTGGCGGCTGAGTTCCACGATGCGCAACAGATCGTCGATGACGCTCTGAAGTGCGTCGGGTTTGAGGTTCAGATTCTCAAGAACCTCGTCGTAGTGACGGTAAAGCAGGGCCACAAGATTGAGGAGGTGGGTGCGCAAAGCGTCCGATTCCTCGCTGCATACACTGTCCCTGCCGAAGAAGCTGTAATGATACCAATACCAGGAGTCATCGAAGAGCATTTTCACCTTACCTCCTTCAATCGCATCATCGAGGCGGACAAACCAGTCTGCCTCGAATTCGACATCCATGAAGTAGAGCTTCTCCATGCTCACTTCCCCTTCAAAGCTCGGTCAATGTCCTCCCAAAGATCCTCGACATGTTCGATGCCCACGCTGAAACGCACGATACTGTCGGTGACGCCAGCTGCTTCGCGGACGTCTTTGGGGAAAGACGCGTGGGTCATGCTCGCGGGATGCGCGACGAGGCTTTCGATGCCGCCGAGGCTCTCCGCCTGGGTGAAGAGGCGCAGACGGCGGATGAAATCGAGCGTCTTGGCGTAGCTGAGGCCGAAATCAGCGAGCAGCATGCCGCCGCCGAGCTTCATCTGCTTCTTGGCGAGCTTGTACTGCGGGTGGCTGGTCAAAAACGGATACTTCACGGCTTTGACGCCTTTGCGACCTTCGAGGCGTTTGGCGAGTTCGAGGGCATTTGAGCTGTGACGCTCGATGCGCACCGCTTCGGTCTTCGCACCGCGGGAGACGAGCCAGGCATCGAACGGGCTTGGCTGCAAGCCGAGGGCTTTTTGGGCAAAGATCATCTTTTCCTGCCACTCGTCGTTGTTCGTGCACACCGCACCGCCGAGGCAGTCGCTGTGACCGTTGGTGTATTTGGTGGTGCTGAGCTGGGAAAGGTCCGCGCCGAGATCGAGCGGCTGCTGGAGCAGGCTGGAGGCGAAGGTATTGTCCACAGCGACGATGCTGCCGACTTTGTGCGCGGCATCCGAGATCGCTTTGATGTCGAGGATCTTCAAAAGCGGGTTCGTGGGCGATTCGAGCCAGACGAGCGCCGGTTTGAGGTCTTTGATGAGGGCGTAGTTCGCCGGGTTGGTGAGGTCGGCGTATTTGATCTTGATGTCGAAGCGGCGCAGGACGCGTTCGAAGAGGCGGTAGGTGGCACCGTAGATCTGCTGCTCGCTGAGGATGGTATCGCCTGCTTTGAGCGAGAACATGATGGCACTGATGCTGCTGATGCCGCTGGCGAAGATGGTGGCGTGTTTCGCATTCTCCAGCGAGGCGAGCGTGGCCTGGAGGTTGCGGAAGTTGGGGTTGCCGCTGCGTGTGTAGTCAAAGCCGCCGGGGTTTCCCGTCTCGAAGGTCGAGGTCATATAGATCGGCGGGATCACCGCGCCGGTTTCACTGCGCCAGTCTTGGCCGACGTGGATTGCACGGGTCTCAAAACGAGCGTCAGCGGGGATGGTGGGGTCTTCCTTCATGCGGCAGGAGGAATGGCGGAGGATCGGCGCATCGGCAAGGTTTTGTCACGGGTGGGCGACAACACCCTCAAATGCGGTGCCACGCGTTGCAGAATTACCTTTGCAAGGCTCCGCGCCGCATGTTTTATGGATGAACTTCGCCCTCCTCATGTCTGATTCTACTCCTCGCAAATTTCGTCGTGTTCTTCTCAAACTCAGCGGCGAGGCATTGAGGCAGCCGGGCAGCACGGACAACATCAGCCCGCCCATCGTCGAGGACATGGCGGCGCAGATCAAAGCGGCGCACCAAACCGGCCTCGAAATCGCTCTCGTCGTGGGTGGTGGCAATTTCTGGCGCGGCGTGAGCGCTTCAAACAAGGGCATGGAGCGTGCCACGGCGGATTACATGGGCATGCTGGCCACGGTGATGAACTCGCTGGCCGTGCAGAGCATGCTGGAGGCCATGGATGTGCCCACGCGGGTGCAAAGCGCCATCAAGATGGACAACGTGGCCGAGCCCTTCATCCGTCGCGTGGCCATGCGTCACCTCGAACTCGGCCGCGTGGTCATTTTCGCCGCTGGAACGGGCAATCCCTTCTTCTCGACCGATACGACCGCTGCGCTGCGAGCGAGCGAGATCAGCGCCGACATCGTTTTGAAGGCCACGAAGGTGGATGGCATCTACGATGCCGATCCGAATAAAAACCCCAACGCCGTCAAATTTGACCGCATCAGCTTCCATGAGTGCCTCACTCGTCAGTTGAAGGTCATGGACGCCACCGCCTTTTCCCTCTGCATGGAAAACAACATGCCCATCGGTGTCTTCAGCATGAACGAGCCCGATAACATCCGCCGCGCCCTCACCGGCGAGCACATCGGCACGCTGGTGGATGCGGCAGGCTGAAAACTTGTCGCGGCGCTGATTCCGCTCTTGTCATTCTAGAGGCGTTTTGATAGCACGCGCCGATGCAAGAGCCGGATGTTGAAGTTATCGAAAAAATCAAAGAACTGCGCAAGCAGGCGTTGTTCCTAGATGCATGGGAGCTATTGAAACCGTATTCACCACCGGAAGAGTGGACGAATGCCGAGCATCGTCTGGTGGGTGCTAGGCTGCTGCGGCACCTTGGTGCAGACGAGAGGGAGCGAAAGATTCTCCTGAAATTGTGGCGGGACAAGGCTACGCGGCACCTTGCCCGCGAAGCAATGTTCTGGGTGGTGCAGGATATGCGTGGGGCATTTTTGGCCTGGCAGTGGCTCGAGAAGCATCCCCCGATGGCCGAAGAATCGGAGGATGAGCATCGTGATCATCCGGGAATCCTGGCTTGGGTCTTGGGAAAACTGCGCGACTTTGACCGAGCGGAGGAACTCATTCGTCCGCTGCTTTTGCTGGAGCCGAGCACGGCGTTTGAGTGGTCGGTCCAGGCGGACTTATTGGAATGGCAGGATCGCTGGGAGGAGGCGCTCGCAGCGGCGGAGAAGGCATTAAGTATTCAGCCGGCTCATCTGTCTTCCATTCATTCGCAGTTTGATCTGCTGATGGCCCTCGGACGTGAAAAGGAGGCTATCGAAAAGCTTGAGGATGCATGTTCACGGACTCAGTGTGCCTCTTTGCTGAGAAAGTTGGCCGCGCATCAGATCGAGTTCTGCCAGCATGAGGCAGCCTTGGCGAGCATCGCTCGGCATGAGGAACTCCAGCCGCTCATGGATGATGATTTAAGACAATGGCAGGCAGGTCGGCGCTGTGATCTCGCGAGCGCCATGGGAGATCACGACGAGGCTCTGAAACAAGCGAGGCTGGCAGGCGAGCGCAGCGGCTTCTATAAGAAGGTGGCCGATTATCTGGAGAAGACGAGTGGACAGCAGCTTACGCGCCGCATCCTTCCAGTCGGTTTCGTGGCGCAGCATCATGTGACTTGCGCTCCGGCCACGGTCAGTGCTGTGGCGGCCTTTCTTGGCAAGCCTGTGGACCATCTCGAACTGGCTGACGAGATCTGCTACGACGGCACGCCGCACTACCGCGAGCGTGAATGGGCGGAAAAGAGTGGTTGGGCTGTGCGCGAGTTCCGGGTGACGGTCGATGCGGCAAAGCAGATGATCGATCGCGGCATTCCAGTGATACTAACCATGGTGTATTCGGACAGTGCCCATGCGCAGGCCATTATCGGATACGACGAGTACCGCCAAGTGCTCTTTGTGAGAGATCCCTCTGACCGGACGATGACGGAGTTTCTGGCGCTGGAGGCTCTGGAGGGGCAGGCTGCGTTTGGCCCACGGGGGCTCGTCATGGTGCCAGTGGAGAAGGCGGGATTGTTTGAGGGGATCGAACTCCCCGAGCAGCATCTTTATGATCTGAAGCACGCCGTCGATTCGGCCCTCACCCGGCACGACCGCGCCTCTGCGCAGGCCTCGCTGGAGTGCATGCGTCAAAAGCATCCTGATGAGCGGCTGCGCTGGCATGTGGAGCTGGAGCTTGCCCGTTACGATGAAAACGCTCAGGCTCGCCTCAATGGTCTTGAGGCCATGTTGAAGCTGTATCCGCAAACGGTGAACTGGCAGATCGATCGCCTGCACGTTCTGCGCGAGCTGAAAGGACGTGAGGTATTTACCGAAGAGCTGCGCTCAGCATGTTCGGGAAAGGATTCTCATCCCTTGTTATGGCGAATGCTGGCGCGTGAGCTGCACTGGGAAGCTCGGCATGTGGCGGAAGCGTCTCGCTGGCTACGACGCTACCACCGTAGTCGCATGGATGCCACGGCGGTTCTGACCTCAGCGAATCTTTTGTGGGATGACCGGCGGCGCGAGGAGGCCACGGTGCTCTATCGGCTGGCGAGTTGCCTCAATGACAAGAACGATGCGTTGTCGATGTCCTACTTCAAAGCGGCGAGGTGGGTGCGTCGAACGGATGATGCGCTGGCTCTGCTACGTCGGCGTTTTGAAAAAGATGGGCACCTGTCCTCCCAGCCCGCCTTATCTCTGGCTGATTCTCTCGACATGATCAACCGCACGGACGAGGCGCTCAACGTGCTGAAAGCTGCCTGCGAGCGCCGCCCTGATGACATGGATCTGGCGCTTCAACATGCCCGATGGCTGCTGCGCACCGGAAGGCTGGATAGCACACGGGAGGTCCTTGCACTTGTGAAGGACCGCACCTCTCCGGGTGCCTGGCATCGGACGGATGCGCAGCTAGCACGCCAGGAAGGCGACCTTCCAAGGCAGATGCAGGCGTGGCAGAAAGTCCTCAACCACGAGCCTCAGGCGATGGATGCGCATCGTTCGCTGGCGAATCTGTTGGAGCAGCTCGTCAACCGTCAGACAGCTCTGGAGCATATTCGTGCCGCGTGCGGAAGATTTCCGTTCAATTGGCATCTCCATGACATGTGGAGTGATTGGACCCGTAACGACAGCCCTGAAGCGATGGAAGCCGCTGCCCGCGAGCTTTTGCGCATTGATCCCCGCAGTGGCATGGCCTGGCGTGAGATTGCTATCTCGATGAAAAACCGCCAGCGTTTTGCCGAGGCACACCAAGCGATGGAACAAGCCTACGCTTTCGAGCCACAGAGCGTCTGGCATTTCAATGTGCTCGGCGGCCTTTACGAGGCTGAAAAACGATTCCCAGAGGCGAAAGCGGCTTACCGCCGCGCCGTGTCCATGGATCCCGATGCCTCACCGCCGATGCATGCACTGCTCGGCTTGTGCCAAACGCAGCCGGATCGCCTTTCCGAGCTGAGCTACATTCAGAATGAAATGATGCAGCAGGTTACCAATGGCGATGGCGTGTTGGAGTTCTGTGATCTGGCTCGCAATTACCTCGACCTCGCCGATTTGGAAGGCTTCCTCCGAAGCGCCCACGAGCATCGTCCAGATCTCTGGCAAACATGGGTGAAACTCGCGGAGCTGCTGCGTGAGACAGATCGCGTGGATGAAGCCGTGCAGCTCATGCAGACTTGCGCTGAGAGATTCCCGCTGCTTCCACGCGTGTGGCTGGAGCTCGCTGAGTGCCACGGTGCGCGGCCGGACCGGAAACAGCAGATTGCCGCCGCCATGCAGGTGCGCGAACTCAATGCGGGTTGGGGTTGGGGAATGAGAAACCTCGCGGACGCGCTCAAAAAAGACGCTCGCTATGCGGAAGCTCTCGAGGTCATGCAGCAAGCCGTGCGCCATGCGCCACACGATAGCCGGAACCACGGCTGGGTGGCAGAGATCGCCTGGCATCTCGGCCAGAAGCAACTCGCATTCGACCATCTGAAAAAAGCGGTCGAACTGGAGCCTGGTTACACATGGGCATGGGAGCGCCTGGAAGAATGGGGGCCTGAAGTGGGAGAAAAAGCAGCCGCCAGAAAAGCAGCTGAGGCGCTCACGCAATCGCGACCGAACGAAGCTCGCTCGTGGCTGACACTGGCAGATTTGATGACCCAACCAGCCGAGTTTGCCACACGCTTGAGCACGCTGGACCGCGCCATCGCCGCTGCGCCGGAAGCGCTGCGTGCCTATGATGAAAAGGCGCGCGTTCTCGCCCTGGCCGGGAGGTTTGACGAGGCCTTCGCAGCCTGCGAGGCTCACCCAGGGCAGGTGCGGCCTGCCGCGATTCTCGCCCGTGAAGCATGGATCTTGTGGCAAAAGCACGATCAAAAAGCAGCCGTCTCACGTATGCAGAACGCTTTGGAGGCGGACCCAGCGATGGTTTGGGGGTGGCGACTGCTGGCCGAGTGGCATGAGCAACTGAAGGACATGGCCGGCGAGGAAGAGGCGGTGACTCGTCTCAGCCAGCTCCAGCCCGGTGAGGCTGTGCACCTTGGTTCGCTTGGGGATGTTCGGGAGCGACGTGGCGACATCACCGGTGCCATGACTGCTTATTCCCGTGCCTTGCAGATTGATCCGGCCTATGCCTTTGGGCTCAGAAAGCTTTTCGACCACCACTGCGCACGGACCGAGTTTGCGCATGCCAAGGAACTGCTCGATGCCGCGCAACCTCACTTTCCACCGGTCGAAAACCTCTCCCGCCGCTTTCTCTGGCACTGGCGGCAGCGCCAGCACGCGCAGAGTCGGGCTCTTGTTCTGGAAATGGCCGGATTGCAGGATGCTTTCAACCATTCCTTCAACCGGATGATGGATGAGATTCGTCTCTCTCATTTGAGGAGTGAATGCATCCGATTGAAAAACGACCTCGCCAACGCGATCCGGACGAATCAAACACGCAACAGCCACGCTGCGGCCTTTTATGTCTCGCTGGTTCAGTTTCTCGGCCAGACTCCACGTCATGATGTGATGCGCGAAGTGCCCCTGAACGAAGCAGGCGGTGAACAGGCCTTCGTCAGGCTCTTTAACCATCTGGCCGAACGTTGGGAGAAAAAGCGGGGAGCCGAATTTGGTGAGATTCAGGCGTGGTGGGAGGCTCGAAGGATCGACCGCTTCATTCGCGAGCATCGCGAGGGTCTCCGCGCACGAGACGAGACCTGGGGCACGGTCGGATATGTGCTGCACACCATGAAGCGCAATCGCCAGGTGGTCGAGTGGCTCGCCGACTGGCGGGAGCGCTCCGAAGTGGAGCCTTATATGCTCAACAACTTATTTTTCTCGCTTCAATCGGTCGGAAATCGAGAAGAAGCCGCAGCGGTGCTAGCTCGCGGGCTCGAACTACCCCGTCATGATGACACCACGATGCGCTTCCACCTTTACGCCGCTCTCGAAGCCTTGCTGAACCACCAGGAGGCGGAGGCCCGCAAGCATTTGGGTGTTGTTCATAAGCCTGACCTCTCCGCTTTCAGCGTACGGGTGTTCGATCTCGTGAACGAGTTGCTGCCCTACCAGCCCGGCAAGCCGCCAAAACATTTCGACGAGGGCGCATCCAGTGCGGCCGAGGCCTTCCTGAACTCGAACAAGACTAGCCGTCTAGGGCGGGACTATGTCGTGCGGACCTGCCGCCACATAGCACGGCATAACCGCAGCTGGAAGCCGCTAATTTGGCTGTTCTTCAAACGACATGGTATCCTCTTCGCCATTCTGTTGGGCGTAGCCTTGATGATTCTCGCCAGCTTGACCAGTTGATGCCTGATCGAGCAGGAATGCGCTTGAGCTTCCTCTCGGAAGCGTCCAAGAAAGGGAGGAACCACTTATCCCTGATCTTTTATGGACGCTGAAATGACCATCCTGGAATGCGAAGAATCGATGACGAAAGCCGTCGAGCATGCCATTCACGAATTTGCCACCGTGCGCACGGGCAAGGCGAGTCCCGCGCTTGTCGAAAACATGGATGTTCACGTCCACAGTTACGGCAGCCACATGAAGCTGAAGCAGCTCGCGATGATCACCACGCCGGATGCCCGCCTGATCCGCATTGAGCCGTTTGATTCCAGCACGCTCCAGGACATTGACAGGGCGATCCGCGAGTCCCGTCTGGGCCTCAATGGCAGCATCGAGGGCAAGGTGATCCGCCTGCCGATCCCCGCTCTTTCGCAGGAACGCCGCGAGCAGATGGTGAAAATGGTGAAGCAGCTCGGTGAAGAAGCTCGCGTGCGAGTGCGCAGCGCCCGCCGCAGCGCTTTAGAGGATTTAAAAGCGGCCGAAAAGGAGAGCAGCATCACCGAGGATGATCTCCGCCGTCTCGAAAAAGATGTGCAGACGATGACGGACAAGAAGATCGCCGAAATCGATCAGCACGTCGTCTCCAAGGAGAAGGAAGTTTTGACGGTCTAAGCGCGATGGCATCTCTCGCCGATCAACTCATCTCTCTTCTAGGCCCCGACCGCGTCTCGACCACGGCGGCGGATCTCGCCACGCACAGTACGGATAAATGGTTCGCCTCGAATCCGCCTGAGGTTGTGGTACATGCGCAAAACGTGGACGAGGTGTCCAAGACGCTGCGCTTTGCGAATGAGCACAAGATTCCCGTGACGCCGCAGGGTGCCCGCGTGGGTTATGTGGGTGGTTGTGTGCCGTCACGCGGGGGGATCGCGCTGTCGCTGGCGAAGATGAACCGCATCGTGGAGATCAAAACGGAGGATGGCGTGGCCGTTGTGGAGCCCGGGGTGATCACCGGCCAGTTGCAGGCCGCCGTGCGCAAACTGGGCTGGTTTTACCCACCGGACCCGGCGTCGCTCAAGGAGTGCAGCCTCGGCGGAAACATCGCCACGAATGCCGGCGGGCCTCGTTGCCTAAAGTATGGCGTCACGCGGCATTACGTCCTCGGTTTGCAGGCGGTGCTGGCGGATGGCAGCATCGTGGAGGCGGGCGGTCGTTGTCACAAAAACAAGACCGGCTTTGATCTCGTCGGCCTCATGGTGGGCAGCGAGGGGCTTCTCGGCGTCGTCACGCAGGCCACGCTGCGCATCATTCCGCATCCACCGATGCGCGCGATGCTCTCCGCGGGCTTCAACTCCTTCGCCGAGGCTGCAAACGCCGTGCAGCGCATCCTCGGCAGCGGCTTTTTACCCTCGGCGCTGGAGATCGCGGATAAATTCACGCTTCGTGCGGCTCGCGAGTATCTCGGCGAATCCGTCACACCGAAGGGCGATGCGCATTTGCTCGTCGAGATTGATGGGCAGAGCGAATCGGTCAAAGGCGAGCTGCAACTGCTGGCGAAGCTCGTGCGCGAGCTCGGCTGCATCTGCCTCGAAGAAGCGATGGGCGAGGAGGCGTGTGAGGCGTTTTGGAAACTGCGCCGTGAGTTCAGCTACAGCCTGCGAAACACCGGCCTAATCAAGCTGAACGAGGACATCGTGGTGCCGCGTGGCAAGTTGGTGGAACTGGTCGAGTTCGCCGAGCAGTTGCAGGTCGAGTTTGGCTTTCCCGTGGCTTGCTTTGGCCACGCGGGCGATGGCAACATCCACGTCAACATCATGGTGCCCACGATGGACGATCCGCCCATCCGCGAGCGTGCCGAGGCCGCTCTCGACCGGCTTTTTCATCAGATCATCGCCTGGAAAGGTGCCATCACGGGCGAGCACGGCATCGGCATCGCGAAAGCCCGCTGGTATCCGCATGCGGTGCCTGAGGCGGCTCGGGCGATGCACACCGCGTTGAAGAAGGCGCTCGATCCGAACGGGATTTTGAATCCCGGAAAGTTCATTTCTTGAGCTTCGAGAGCACATCCTCTGCCTGCGGGGCATTCTCATCCAGCGGGGCGATCTTTTCGGCAATACGGAAGATGACGAGGATCAGCTCCACCGTCACGCGGGCCACGATGGCATAGGCCAGCAGAGCCAGTGGGGCCGTGATGAAGCCCAGGAAGCTATCCATCCAGCGCCAGGTGTAGATCACCGCTCCCACGAGGCTGAGAGCATAAACCACCCGGATGAGCTTTGGCGTCACGAGGCGCTTAAAGCTCAGATCGAGCACGAGATCGAGGATGGCCCGGATAAAGGACCATAGGCGGGTCACGGGGGAGCTGGAGGAGGGGTCAGTGCTCATGGCGGGGAGCTTACGGCAGGCTGGAAACGCGGCAACCGGCCAAAATTCGGGCTTCCAAAGCATCGTGACGCTTCGGAATATCCGTTTGCGCTTTCTGGCAAGCGAGACAGAATCCGCGCCTCTTTTTCCGGCCCGCCGATGCGGGCTGCTTGAAAACATCCTTCGGAACTCAACACCCTGCCCGTCCATGCCTGCGAAAAAGTCCAAAGCAGCGGCCAAGAAGCCTACTGCGAAGCCCGCCAAGAAAGCGCCTTCTAAACCGGCAGGGAAGCCGAAGGGGAAACCTGTCCCCGTTAAGAAACCCGCTTCCAAAAAGCCTGCCCCCAAACCTGTGAAGAAAGCTCCTGCGAAACCCGCACCCAAAAAAGCCGCCCCGGCCAAGAAGCCAGCGGCCAAGCCGGCTCCCCAAAAGGCCGCTCCTGCGAAAAAAGCAGCGCCAGCCAAAACCGCCGCCCCAGCTAAGAAGTCAGCGGCCCCGGCGAAAAAAGCCCCCGCTCCCGCTCCCAAAGCACCGGTGAAGCCCGCTGTGAAAGCCCCTGAAAAGAAGGCTGCCCCAGCTCCAGCGCCCGCACCCGCTGCCCCGGTTGCGAAGCCTGCTGCTCCAGCAAAGCCTGCCAAGCCCTCCTCCAAGGCTCCGGTGACCATTCCGAAGGGTAAGGTCAGCACCGGCCCGAAGACTGGCACGCCGCGCCGCGTGGCCGAGGAAGAAGGAGCCACCATCGAGATCGCCAAAGGTCCGGTGAAGATGACCCCTTTCCTCAAAAAGCAGAAGCAGCGCCTCATCGAGCTGCGTGATGCCTACATGAACTCCATCGAAGGCGTGGCCAGCGAGACCATGGGCGGCGGCGGTGATTCCTCCGCCTTCGGCATGCATCAGGCCGATGCTGGCAGCGATGCCTACGACCGCGATTTCGCTCTCAGCCTTCTCGGCAAGGAACAGGACGCCCTTTACGAGATCAACGAGGCGCTCAAGCGCATCGACAACGGCACCTACGGCATCTGCGAAGGCACCGGCGAAAAAATCATGGAAGAGCGCCTCGAAGCCATGCCCTTCGCCCGCTACGGCATCAAATGGCAGGAGAAGATCGAACGCGAAGGCCGCCGGAACTCCTGGAACCGCCCCGTCCACAGCCTCTTCGGCCTCGATGACGGTGCCGATGACGACAAAGACGACGACAAAGACGAAGAAGAAACCACCACCAGCAGCTCGAATTCGAACAACTCAGGAGAGTCGCTTGACTTTAGTAAAGAGTAACCTAGCCTCCGCTCCCCAAAATTTATGCCGCGAGACATCATCATCCTTGAATGCACCGAAGCGAAGGCCGCAGGAATGCCGACTTCACGCTACGTGACCACGCGCAACAAGAAAAGCGTCCGCACGCCGAACCGCCTCGAGAAAGTGAAGTTTAATCACTTCATGAAGAAGCGCACCCTGCACCGCGAAATCCGCTAATCCGTCCCTTACCATGCAACCGAAGACCAAAGAACGTCTCTCCAACCTGCGCCGTCATAACCGCAAGATGCCCCGCCGCCGCGTGGACATTCCGGTGGAGAAGGTCGTTTACACCAATCCTGAGATCCTGGCCCGTTTCACCACGGAATCCGGCAAGCTCATCCCCCGCCGCGTCACCGGCCTCCCTGCCTGGCTTCACCGCAAGGTCGTCCGTGAGGTCAAGCGTGCGCGCTCTATCAACCTCCTGCCCTGATCTGGTCCGGCGTTGATTTTCCATCTTGATCCCACTGTTGCTCCGGCGGCAGTGGGATTTTTGTCTCCCAGCTTTCCCTTCCATGTCCGCCCTCACTGACACCCAGAGCGAACGCGACGACCGCCAGCTTCCCATCGACCGCGTGGGCGTTCGCAGCCTGCGCTTCCCCCTGCGCATCCGAGATCGCGATAGCGCCGTGCAGCACACCGTGGCCACGGTCTCCCTCGCCGTCGATCTGCCGCATCAATACAAAGGCACTCACATGAGCCGCTTTGTCGAGGTGCTGCATGCCCACGGCACGGAGCTCACCGTGAGCACCGTCGCTGGCATGCCGCTTGAGTTGATCAAGAAACTCCACGCGGACAAAGCGCACATCGAACTGCGCTTCCCCTACTTCCGCGCCAAAAAAGCGCCCGTCAGCGGTGCCGAAGGCCTGCTCGACTACGGTGTCGTCTTCGAAGTGAATGCCGGCAAAGAGCAGACGGACTTCGTTTTGACCGTCGAAGTGCCCGTGACCACGCTTTGCCCCTGCTCGAAGGCCATCAGCGCCCGCGGAGCACACAATCAGCGCGGCATCGTCACCCTCGCCATCCGCTTCAGCGAGCCAGTCTGGATCGAAGACCTCATCGAACTCGTCGAAACCTCCGCCAGCGCCCAGCTTTACAGCCTGCTGAAGCGTCCCGATGAAAAATTCGTCACCGAGGCCGCTTACGACAATCCCGTCTTCGTCGAGGATCTCGTGCGCAACGTCGCCCAGAAGGTCAAAAGCCATCCCCGAATCACCTGGTTCCGCGTCGAGGCCGAAAACTTCGAGTCCATCCACAATCACAACGCCTGGGCCATGATCGAAAGCCCGGCACGACCCTCATGAGCGACATCCAAACGACCATCCTCCCCACCGACGAGCCACCGCTGCTGCACCACGCCGTCGAGGAGGCGGTGCGTTTGCTGCGCAGTGGAGAGGTCGTCGCGCTGCCCACGGAGACCGTCTATGGCCTCGCGGCCAATGCGTTTGATGCCGCTGCCGTCGCGAAGATCTTCGAGGCCAAAGAACGGCCCACCTTTGATCCGCTCATCGTCCATCTGCCGCATAAAAACCAGCTCGACACTGTCGCCGACGTTCCGGCGGAAATCGCGCAAGTCGTGAAGCAACTCTCCGAGCGCTTCTGGCCCGGCCCGCTGACGATTTTACTGCCGAAAAAGCCTATCGTGCCCGATCTCGTCACCGCTGGGCTGCCCAACGTGGCCGTCCGCGTGAGCAGCAATCCCGTTTTTCGCCGCATCATTGCCGCGCTGGACAAACCGCTCGCTGCGCCGAGTGCGAACCGCTTTGGCTCCATCAGCCCCACCAGCGCCGCCGCAGTGCAGGCGGAACTCGATGGACGCATCCCGCTCATCATCGATGGCGGAGCCAGTCTCCACGGCCTCGAATCCACCATCATCCGCATTGAGGCCGGTAGTCCGAAGCCACTCATCACCATCGTGCGGCCCGGCCCGCTCACGCCGGAGGATTTGAAGCCCTACGGCAAAGTGCAGCTCGCCCCGCGCACCTTGCTCGATGAGGCCTCGGATGCTCCCGGCCAGCTCGCGAAGCATTACGCCCCGCGCACCCCACTGCGCCTGCTCACTCGCCCCTCCGATTTTCAGCCCGAGGAAGGTAAAACCTACGCTCTGCTCAGTCTCAGCGGTGAGGAGCGTGATGGCTATGCGGGCCTGCATGATTGGGAAGAGGTCATGATGCTCAGCCCCGGCAGCGGAAAGCTCCCGGAGGCCGCCGTGCGCTTCTTCCACTGCCTGCGCCGTCTGGATGAACTCGGCGTCGATGAAATCATCGCCGAGCCGATGTTTGAGCACGGCATGGGCATTGCCATGATGGACAAGCTGCGCCGCGCTTCCATCAACAAGCCCAAGCCTGTTTACGGCCATCATCCACAGCAGCGTCGCTGATCACTTCTGCCACTGGGCAAAAGCTCCACAGGCCGCTGGTGGCACGCCTTCGGCACCGCGCAGCAAAAGCTCACCGCTGGCAAAAGTGCCGCCGAAGATGCTCAGCTCATGTTTCATGAGGTTTTGCAGCGTCGTGGGCGAGAGATTGCCCTGACGACAAACCACCACAAGGCCTAGCGGCGAGTCACTGAGCAAGCCGCTCGCCGTGGCGATGAGCGATGCGAGATCACGCTCGGGATCAAAGCCATGCTTCGCTTCGCGTGAACTATGCGGATCCACGATGACGAGGTCATGGCGGGCATTTTGAGCCTTTTCACGCTGCGCAAACTTCACTGGATCATCCAGCACCCAGCGGATGTCACGACTGGCGAGCGTCGTGGCATTCAGCGTGGCATTCTCACGAGCACGCGAGAGGGATTCCTGATGCGCCTCCACATGCGCCACGCTCGCTCCGCCCAGCGCGGCGGCCAGCGTGTGACCGCCCACGCCGCCGAAGAGATGCAGCACGCGGGCTGGCCGACGCATCTTCGCCGAAAACGCCGCGCACATCGCCGTCACGCGATCCCACGATTCATGCAACTCGGGGCCAAGAGCACGCGGGCTGCCGCCAGGGCCGCCGATGAGAAACACGAGCTGCCCGAAGCGCACCTTCTGCGGCTGCTTCAGATCGCGTTTGAGGTCCAGCGCCTTCTTCCATTCGCCGCCGGGCAGTTTGCGCCGCCACCAGATTTGCTGGCCCGGCCTCGCAAAGACCGAGCGACCCCATTTTTCGAGCACACGACCTCCGCCGCTGTCCAGCAGCTCGTAATTGTCGTTCGGGGCATCGGTTGGTTGCGTTTCGTCCATCACCGCCATCACTGCATCGCTGCCCTTCCGGCTCAAGAACCTTTCCATGAAACCCCATCTGCTCCTGCCCCTCCTTTCGTTCCTGACCTCCTGCGTCATACCCGGAGCCTATCTGCCCTCACGAAGTGGGGCGGATCTCGTGCTGCCGCTGCATTTCCGGGCGGATGCCCCGCATGTGAATGCCAGCATCAATCGCCACCGGCCCATTTCCATGCTGCTGGATACCGGGGCCTCGGTGAGCGTGCTGGAGGCAAATCTCGCCGCGATGAATGAGATCTCTCAAACCGGCCGCGGAACCAGCATCAAAGGCATTCACGGCAGCGCCGCAGCCCGGCAGGGCATCATCCGCAGCTTCGATCTCGGCTCGTGGCACACGGAGAATGTGAGTTGCTACATCCGGGCCAGCACCAGCCAGCGGCCAGGCGGGCTCGGTAGCGCCATTTTGGGCATCGATCACCTCCGGCGGTCCTGCAGCTTCGTCACCTACGATTACCGCGCCCACCGCGTGGAGCTGGGTTTTGGCCGCTCCTTCATTCCCGATGGCAACCGCCTCACGCGGACGCCCTTTCGCATGGTGAACGGCCTGCCGATGATCCGCGTGAGCACCGGAGGCATCTCCTGGGATGCGGTGGTCGATACCGGCTCGTCGTGGGGCATTGTCATTGATCAAAGCACCGCCGCTCGGCTCGGCCAAGCACAAGGCGGACTCGGCATGGGACGCGGTTTGATGCTGAAGGGCGTGGGCGGCAGCGTGCGGGCGGATCAGGCCGGTGCCCGCATCATTCGCGGACCTGCCGTCTCGCTCTGCGGGCAGACGTATGACAGCCCGCAGCTTTACGTCATGCCAGGGCCAAAGCGCATCGGCTCACGCTTCTGGCATGGCAGCCGCATGACGCTCGACTTCCGCACAAGCACGCTGTGGCTGGAGCGGTGAGGTTTATTTCCGCGTCGGTGCCGCGACGATCTCGTCCATCTTGGCGATCATTGTTTTCAGTCGCTCGGGCTGCTCGGTGCTGAGGTCTTTGAGCTCGGCGGGATCATCGGGCAGGTGGAAAAGGCAGTGCAGTGGAGCCTGGCTTTCATCGCGGGACTTCATCGTGACTACCGCCTGTGATTTGCCCTTCGTTTTCATGCGCACGAGCTTCCACTCGCCCATGCGCAGGCCGAGGTTGTTGCCGTTGTTGTCTTGCTGGAGCAATGACTCGCGGCCTTTGGCACCTTTTTCGCCGAGAAGAGCCGGGAGGATGTTCTGGCTGTCGAGGCAGGCGTTTTCAGCGATAGGAGTCTCGGTCAGTGCAGCCAAGCTGGCGGCGAGATCGACGGTGCAGACGACCTTATCCGAAACACCCGGCTGAATGCGAGAAGGCCAAGTGGCAATGAAAGGCGTTCGCGTGCCGCCTTCATAGACGCTGTATTTGCCGCCGCTGAACGGCCCGGCAGGCTCGTGGGAGCCGATTTGTGTCACCGCGCCATCCACATAGCCGTCGTCGAGCACGGGGCCGTTGTCGGAGCAAAGCACGATGAGGGTGTTTTCGGCCAGTTTGAGGCGTTCGAGCGTTTTCACGATTTCGCCGACGCTCCAATCGAACTCGACGATGGCATCGCCGCGATAGCCGAGCGTGGTTTTGCCCTGAAAACGTTCGTGCGGCATGCGCGGCACATGGATGTCGTGGCTGGCGAAGTAGAGGAAAAAGGGCCCTTTCGCATGGGCTTCGATCCAGCGGTTCGTTTCGTTGATCCAAGCATCGCCGAGGTCTTCATCGCGGAAGCGAGCTGCCGTGCCGCCGGTGTAGAAACCGATGCGGCCGATGCCGTTGTGGATCGTCTGGTTGTGACCATGTGTCCAGTTCATGCGCAGCGTGTCGCGATGCGTGATGCCGGTGGGATGGTTTTCATCCGGTGCCTTGTCACCCACCCAGAGCGGGTCTTTCGCGTCGAGATTCCGCACGCGATGATCATCCACATAGACCTGCGGCACGCGGTCGTTCGTGGTAGGCAGCAGCAGGCAGTGATCAAAGCCGATCTCCAGCGGGCCGGGCTTCAAATCGCCATTCCATTCTGGTTTTGGATCGCCGAGGCCGAGATGCCATTTGCCGATCACCGCCGTGGCATAGCCCGCTTTCTTCAAAATGGAGGCGATGGTCTCCGTGCCCGGTTTGATCAAGGCGGGACCATTCGGCGGAGCCACGCCGGTGCCTTTTTGACGAAACGCGAAGGTGCCGGTGAGCAGGGAAAAACGTGTCGGCGTGCAGGTGGAAGCCGAACAGTAGCCACTGGTGAAGCGCAGACCCTTCGCGGCCAGTTGGTCGATGTTCGGCGTCGTCACCGATTTCGCACCGTAGCATCCCAGATCGCCGTAACCGAGGTCATCGGCCATGATGACGATGATGTTGGGCTTTGCGGCGAAGAGCGAAGGGCTAAGCGCGAAGAGTAAAACGGCGAGAAGTCGGGTCATGGCGTGCAAACGAGCTGTGGAGGAGGCGCATTGCGAGGAAGTTTGAACGAACTCTCACGTTCCCAGCGCCATGAGGCTGCTCTTCACCCTTTTCTTTTCGTCATTCGTCATTCTGCATTCGTCATTTTCGGCGCAGCCGAACTTCCTGCTCGTCATGGTCGATGACATGGGCTTCTCCGATCTCGGCTGTTACGGCAGCGAGATCGAAACGCCCAATCTCGACAAACTCGCGGCCAACGGCCTGCGCTTTTCGCAGTTCTACAACACGGCGAAGTGCCATTCATCCCGCGTGAGCCTCATGAGTGGTCGTTGGTGTCGCCAAGCGGGCGATGAGAGCCTGAAACGTGCGGTGACGATCCCCGAGGTGCTCGCACCTGCGGGCTACTTCACGGCGATGACCGGCAAATGGCACCTCAGCAAAGAACCCACGGATTTCGGCTTCCAGCGCTACTTTGGCCATCTCTCCGGTGCCACGAACTACTACCTCGGCGACAAGACCTTCCGCCTGAACGGCCAGCCCTTCGCCGTGCCCGACAAAGGCTTCTACACCACCATCGCCAATGTCGATCACGCTTTGAAATTCATCGCTGAAGCTCGTGCCGCGAAGCAGCCGTGGTTTCAATACATCGCCTTCAATGCTCCTCATGCGCCACTTCAGCCGCTGGAGCAGGACTTCAAAAAGTACCTCGGTCGTTACGACGCTGGCTGGGATGTCATCCGCGCCGCTCGCGTCGCCAAACAGAAGCAAATCGGCCTGCTGCCTGCCGACAGCGCCGAATCGCCCCGCCCTGAGCACATTCCCGAGTGGTCGAAGCTCAACGACGAGCAACGCAGCGAGGAAACCCGCCTCATGACGGCCTACGCAGGCCTCATCGACCGTATTGACCAGGAGATGGGGCGTCTTATCGCCGACCTCGAACAAGCAGGAGAACTCGACAACACCGTCATCCTCTTCGTCTCCGACAACGGCGCGTGCCCCTTCCATCGCGGCGGCGCCACGCCGAACACTGAGCCGTTTGATCCCAAAACACACTGGGGAGATAGCACCGGCTGGGCCTGGGCGCGGAACTCACCCTTCCGCTTTTATAAGCAGAACCAATTTGAAGGCGGCATCTCCTCGCCCGCCATTCTGCACTGGCCGGCGGGCTTGAAGCAGAAGCCCGGCAGCGTCGTTAGCAGCCCTGCGCACCTCGTCGATGTGCTGCCCACCTTTGCCGAACTCGCCGGAGCGAAAGTGCCCGCGACCTACCCCGACCGCGAACCCACTCCGCTCGCTGGGATCTCGCTCGCCCCCATCCTCGCGGGTGGCGAAATCAAAGCTCGTCCGCCCATTCACCTGCTCTTTTCCAGCGATCGAGGCCTGCGGGATGGCGAATGGAAACTCGTCAGCTTTCAAAGCCAGCCCTGGGAGCTTTACCACATGCCCACGGATCGCAGCGAACTGAAAAACGTGGCCGCCCAGCATCCCGAAATCGTTCAGCGCCTGTCCAAACAATGGCACGACATGGCCGCGAACGTCCTCGTGACCAAGGGCAAGGAAGGCCAGCCCGTGTCCTCCGAGGCCACGCCGAAGTTCAATCCGAGCTGGTCGGCCTATGGCGATGCTACACCCGGCCAAAAGAAGCCCAGGGGCAAAGGCAAAAAGAAGGCCGCGAAGGCGGCGGGAAGTCCACCTTGAAGCACTGGTTGACAAACCTGCCCTTCCCGGTAGTCTCGCGACCCTTTTTCCGGGGTCATGGCCGTCGCGGTATGACTCTGCTCCTTCGAGAACCCTTTAACCACCCCAGAACACCATGCCCAAGACCTTCAGGACCTACCAACCCTCCAAGCGCACCCGGAAGCAGCAGTTCGGCTTTCGTGCCCGCATGAAGACGGAAAACGGCCGCGACATCCTCCGCCGCCGCCGTGCCGCTGGCCGTAAGCGCCTCATGCCGAAGGGCGTGGAAATCCACTTCAAGCGCCACACGCAGCAGCACACCTGATTTCCCGCCCGCCGGGCATGCCGGCCATGCGCCTTCCCTCCCATCTGCGGTTGAAGCACGCGAGCGACTTCGCTCGCGTTCGGGAGAAGGGGGCGAGTTACGCAGGAAAGTATTTGGTTTTAGGCGTCCTCAAAGACGAAGGTGTAGCCGAATTCGGCTACGGACTCATCACAGGCAAAAAGCTAGGTATTGCGGTGAAGCGAAACCGCATCCGCCGCCTACTCCGCGAGATCGTCCGGGCGCATCAGGCGGAAATTTCCCCCGGCTGGCATTTTGTCGTCATCGGGCGCTGGCGTGCCGCTGGAGCCACTTTGCAGGAATTGGAACGCGACTGGCTGAAACTGGCCAAACGCCTGGGTATCCTCCTCTCTCCCACCGCGCCGCCCGCGTCATGAAATGGGTCGTTCGAGTCCTCATCCGCTTCTACCAAAAGATCATCTCCCCGGTGATTCATGCTTTTGGAGGTCCCGGTTCCGGCTGCCGCTTCACACCGACCTGCTCGGCCTACTTTCTCGAAGCCGTCGAGACTCACGGCGTGCTCCGCGGCTCATGGATGGGCCTGTGCCGCATCGCCCGCTGTCAGCCCTGGGGTGGCCATGGTCACGATCCGGTTCCGCCGAAGCCGGAGGCCTGAAATCCAAATGATTCCTGATTTTTCCGTCGCCACCGGCGCATTCACGGCCATTCATCCGGCCCGCTAGTTCCCAAACCTCACTCTCCTCTCCCCTCACTTTTCATGGATCGCAAAGGCTGGATCGTCATCATCACCTGCATTCTCCTCATGGGGGTGAATTTTTATTACATGCAGGAGAATCAGAAGCTCGTCGCCGCCCAGCGGACCGCCGAGGAGGCCAAAAAGAAGGCCGAAGCTCCAAAAGAGGCACCCGAAGCCACTCCCGAGGCGGCCAAGCCTACCGCCCAGGTCACTGCCGCAGCTCCTTCTACCCCCGAGCAGAAGCACACGCTCAAGACCGCCACGGTCAGCTATGAATTGAGCACCAAGGGCGGCGGGATCACCCGTGCCATTTTGGGTGCAACGGATCACATCACGCTCAACGAGCATGCTTTGGAGCCGATCGGTGCCATCCGCCGCGAGCCTGCCGGCGCCGATGTCATCACTTACCAGATGCTGGAGCAGAGTGATCGCTCCGTGAGCTTTGAAGGCACCTCCGCCGAGGGCATCCGCGTGAAAAAGACCTTCACGCTGACCGAGGGAGCCGCCAGTGATGACCATTTGCTGAATCTCACGGTGACGCTGACGAACACCGGCACCGCGCAGCATCGCTCCGAGGAGTATTATCTTTTCGCGGGAGCCTCCACGGCACTCAATCATGCGGATGAGCGCTACCAGAGCTTCTTCTGGAACGACAATGGCAATGCGGATTACAAGATCTCCAGCTACTACGGCAAGGGTTGGTTCAGTGAGGCGGCCACGGAGTTCCGCCAGTCCTATGCCAACCTGCGCTACGCGGGTGTTTCGAGCCGCTTTTACTCCCACATCCTCACTCGCACGACGGATGACAAAGGCGTGCCAGCGAAGTTTTGGTCCTCCCGCCGTCGCCTAGCCACACCGCTCGCCGGTCATCCGCAGAACGCAGCCATCGAAGATTACGCTTACGAGGGCTCCATGAGCCTTCCAGCCATCGACTTGGCCCCCGGTGCCAGCAAGACGGAGACGTATCAGGTTTACCTCGGCCCGAAGGAGTATCATCGCCTCAAAAAGATCGACGAGGAAACGGATCGCCAGCGCCGCTACGCGATGTTTTACGGCTGGTTCAAGCCGGTGAGCATCTTCCTCGTCAGCGTGATGCGCTGGATGCACGGCGTCACGGGGAACTGGGGCGTGGCAGTGATCCTTCTCACGATTTTTGTTCGTCTTTGCATTTGGCCCATCCACGCCAAATCCATGCGCACCATGAAGCGCATGGGCCTGCTGGCCCCGTTGATGAAGGAGCTACAGGAGAAGTATAAGGACAAGCCACAGGAGCAGCAGATGGAGGTGATGAAGCTGTATCGTGACTATGGCGTGAACCCGCTCGGCGGCTGCCTGCCGCTCCTGCTCCAGTTCCCCATCTTCATCGGCCTTTACAGCATGCTCGAATACGCCGCCGAGCTTCGCGGCCACGGCCTCTGGTGGGTGAAGGATCTCTCCGCGCCGGACACCGTCGCCCAACTGGCTGGTTTCAACATCAACCCCCTGCCAATCATCATGGGCATCACCATGGTGGCTCAGATGAAGCTCACGCCGCAGCCGCAGACGGTGGACAAGATGCAGCAGCGCATCTTCATGTTCATGCCGCTGATCTTCCTGTGGATCAGCTATGACTTCGCCTCTGCGCTCGCTCTTTACTGGTCCACCCAGAATCTCTTCAGCATCGCCCAGACGTGGATCATGAAGCTCTACGTCCCTGATCCGGTGCTCGAAAAGGTGAAGCGCGAAGCCAAACCGGCTCCGCAAAGCCCCTTCTTCAACCCCATGGGCCACCAAAAGGACAAGAAGAAGCCCGGCAACAAGCCGCCGAAGCTCGGAGGTTAGTTCTAGAAGGCGAAGAACGAATTTCTGAATGACGAACTGGCTCGGATCGCATACCGGGTCAGTCATCATGAACGCCTCCGCCCTCGAACACGCCCAGCACATTCTCGATGCCATGCTCGGTTACCTGGGCTTCACCGCCCAGATCGAGCAGGATGACGGCCCGGACGGCCCCACACTCCAGGTTTTGACGAAAGACAGCGATGCCCTCATCGGCCGCCGTGGCGAGGTGCTGGAGGACATCCAATACCTAGTGAACCGCATCCTCTACCGCCATATGCCAGAGGCCCCGCGCATCCGCGTGGATGTGGAATTCTACCGCTCCATGCGCGAGGACAAGATGATCGCCCGTGCCAAGGAACTCTCCGAAAAGGTGCGTGCTACCGGCCAGCCCGCCGAGCTACCACCGATGAACAGCTACTACCGCCGCCTCATTCACAATGTCTTCGTCGATGACCCCGTGGTCACTAGCGTCAGCGAAGGCGGCGAGGCCCGCTTCAAGCGCATCATCCTTCAGCGTCGCCAAAAATAATCCTCTCCAGCTCGAATCCCCTCTTTACGAGCGAGGTGCTTTTTGATTATTTTTCCCGTTCGCCCCGACTTTTCCCGAAATCATTCCCAACACCATGAAACTGAGCCGTTCCCTGCTTTTCCTAGCGCTAGCCGCCACCTCCACCGGCCTGCTTCGCGCCGATATTGTCACCCTCAAGGATGGCAAGAAACTCGAGGGCACCATTTTGGAGCAAAAGCCGGAAGGCGTGCTCATGAAGTACAAGGTCACCGCCAAGATCATGGATGAAAAGTTTATCCCCATGGCTGAGATTGCCCCGGGCGGCATTTTGAAGGAGAAGCCCGAGGAAGTTGAGATCAAGGAACTACGCAAGTTGGTGCCCACGGTGGACCTGATGACCGCCGAAAAGTATGAGCAGCTCATCCAGGACCGCCTGCGCCCCTTTGTGAACCGCTACCCCGGCACCCCGCAGGCTGACGAGATCAAAAAAATGATCGATGAGCTCCAGTTGGAAAAGGAAAAGGTCGTCTCGGGGGGGATCAAGCTGGAAAACCGCTGGCTCACCGCCCAGGAAGCCCGGGCTGAGAAAGCCAATGTGGATGCCTATCTGATCCGCCAAGCCATGAATGAAAAGGCTGCTACAGGAGACTGGAGCGCCGCGCTGCGTGAGTTTGACCAGCTCACGGACAAAAAGAAATTTCACCTCGCGTCGATCTACTATCCCAAGGCCGTGGAGGAAGCTCTCGCCATCCTGACCAACTACGACGCGAAGCTCTCGCAGATGATCAAGGACCAGCCCGTGCTCCAAAAGCAGCGTGACGAAAGCCTCAAACGCCTCATTGAGCCGGACCTCACCCGTGCCAAATCCGCGATCGACAAGGAAGTGAGCGATGCGGATGCAAGGGAGCAACTGGAGCGAAAAGACAGCAAATGGCTCACGCCTTACAAATACAATCTCAAGCTCCTGCAAGACCTGCAGAGGAATGCCTTCACTGAAAAAACCAAGCTACAGAAGGTGAACATCTCCCAGATCACGAAAATTTGTGATCACCTGCATCAAGCCACCATTCACTTCTACGGTGAAAAGATCGTTGAGGGAGAGTTGGCGTTGGCGGAAGCCATCAAGGCCGCACCGGCAAACCCGGAGTATGGGCCCATCATTCAAATCTACATGAACGGCTTCAAACAGAAGCGTATGGAGTATGCCATGAAGCAGCAGGCAGCCGCCACCAATGCAGTCATTGGTGCTCCAGCCGTAAATCCTGCTGCACCAGGCGTTGGCGCACCCGGAGTCGATTCGGCCGTCGCTCGTGCCTTGGCCGTGGCGGGTGGTCAGGCGCAACCTACCCAGCCCACTGCGGCCATGCCTCAGCCTGTCAACGCCGCCCCTCAAGGCGTCGTCGGTCAGCCTCAGCAGGTGCCTGTTGGCACGATGCCTGTGCAGCAGCCGATCAATCCTGGCATGACACCGCCACCTGTCGGTGGTGTTCCGCAGGCGGGTGCCCCCACGCAGCAGGCCGCTTATGCTCAGCCGGCAGCCCCAGCTCCCGTCGAGGAAGAGTCCACCATCAGCATGGATACCATCCTCATGGTCGCTGGTGGGGCCGTGGTGCTGGTTCTGCTTCTGGTGATTCTTCTGGGTAAAAAGAAGGCGAAAGAGGAGTAGCCCGTTCAGCTCATCGATTTTTCCCGAGGGGGCTGACGCATCTGCGTCAGCCCCTTTTTCGTGAGCTGGGAAGGATGCGAACTTACACCACCGCCGGAAAACAGGCTTTCAAAGTGTCACGACGGCACTGAAACAAGCCGCCATCCCCAATTCGAGTCAGATGAAGGGCCTTGGAGGCGCCCAAATCACGGTTTGACACCCCCGGTCAACTCGACACCATCGCCGCCCCTTCGCCGGGCTGGCTCTTCTGCCTGCCTGGCGGAGCGTGAAAATTACCCCAGCTCATCTTGATCGCCTCCGTTCCCCTCTGCATCGCGTTTGTGTGTGCCAGCACGCTCGCTGGAAAGCTCCAGCCTCCAGCCCAGACTCCGCCAGCCACCTCCACGCCGATCCGCTCAGCCGGACAGATCATCCCAGGCGTCAGAACCACCGCCTACACCCATTCCGAGGCGGACCACCTTCAATACGGTGCCCGCTCCGCCGTCGGCACTCAGTTGAAAGCCGGTGCCATCCGAAGTGCAGCCGCAGATTGGTCGATCTATCCTTTGGGCACGGTCTTCCAAATCCAAGGAGATCCCAGCGTCTATGTGGTGGACGATTACGGCCGCGCCCTCGTGGGCACCCGCACCATCGATATTTATCAGCCCAGCACAGGCCTCATGAATCTTTGGGGCACTCGAAAGGTGAACATCCGCGTCCTACGCTGGGGTTCGCCCGCCAAAAGCCTCGCCGTGCTCAAACCTCGTGCTTACAAGGCCGAGCACGTCCGCGAGATGATCTCCCGCATTCAGCCGCAGGTCCGCCCGAGCTGAAAACGGCTCACGGCCGCTCGTAAAGCGCCGCGATGTCCGCCTGCGCTAGTTCGACAAGGTAAGAGCCGATCTTGGCTCCGAGGGCTTCGAGGTAGCGCTGGCCTTTTTCAGCGGTGGAATGCTGCGGATCGCCGCTGCCGGTGTCGTTGGTGGCTTTCAGCCAGTCTCGCTGAGCCCAGGCCCACTTTTCGTTGATGGCTTTGAGCTTCCAGCGGTTGTCCGTGCCGGTGCCCCAGTCGCTTTTTGGCAAAACGAGGTTCGGGTGGAGGTGGAGGATGAGGCTTGTTTCCCGCTCGTCGGCGTGATCCCCGAGGATATCGAAAATGTCGTCGCCTTTCACGGCGTTGAACCAGCTCACGGTGCTGAGAAACATCTTCGGATGCTTGCCTTGCAGCTCGCGGAGCATCTGGCGGAAGTCATTGCCGCCGTGGCCGTTAAGGATGACGAACTTTTTCACGCCCACGCCTTCGAGGCTCGAAATCACATCTTCGAGCACCATCATCTGGGTGCTCGGGTTCATGTTGATGCAGAAAGGGATTTCGAGCTGTCCTGTCTGCACGCCGAAGGGAATGTTGGGCAGGATGGCCACCTTCGCTCCGGCCTCCCAGGCCACGCGACCGGCCTCGGCGGCGATGGCGTCGTTTTGCAGGCTGTCCGTGGCGTAGGGCAGGTGCCAGTTATGCGCCTCCGTGGCCCCCATCGGCAGCACAGCCACCTCGTAGCGCGTCTCTTTGACGTGCTTCCAGTTTGTTTCGGCAATGATCCAAGGACGAGGGCTCATGAGATAAGGATGGCGGATTACTTCTTCTCCTCCTTGAGCTTGCCTTGGTCTTCCAGGGTGTGCTTGAACTTCTCCGCCTTCGGCGTCACCACACCGCGGACGTAGCCTTGGTTCGGATTCCGCTCCTGGAAGTTCTGGTGGTAGTCCTCCGCCTTGTAAAACTTCACCAGCGGCACGATCTCCGTGGCGATCGGATCTTTGAACTTCGGCTGGAAGGCTGTCTTGGAAGCCTCGGCGATCTGCTTCTGTTCGGGGTTGGTGTAGAGAATGATGGAGCGGTATTGCGTGCCGTAGTCATTGCCCTGGTAGGGCGTGCCCTTCGGGAGGAATTTACCGTGCTTTTCCATGGGTTCCTTCGTCACGCTGGTGGGATCGTGAGCGTCCCAGAAGAGTTCGACGATCTCTTTAAAGGTCGTCACCGCTGGATCGAACTCGATCTCGATGACTTCTGCGTGGCCGGTTTCTCCGGTACAAATGTCTTCATAGGTCGGGTTGATCGTTTTGCCGCCCGAGTAGCCGCTGACGACCTTCTTCACGCCCTTGAGCATGAGATATTGCGCCTCGACGCACCAAAAGCAGCCGCCGCCGATGTAGGCTTTTTCGGTTTTGGCAGCGGCAGAGGGAGTATCAGCGGCGGAGGCGGGGAGGCTCATGGCGGCAAAGAGGGCGGTGGTGAGGAGTTTGGCGAGGGATTTCATGGCTGGTGTGATGGCGTGTGCATCATGCGTGGTGTGAGATGGGAAACTTTCGCCGGAATTCCCGGCCTGGAGTCATTTTTTCATCGGAGCGGTCTTCCAAAGCGTCCACAGCTCGGGCGGAGCGGCGCTGCGATTCACCGGGCGGAGGTGCTGCACCTCGAAACGCCTCGAATCGAGCCCGGCGGCCCATTTGGCGATCTCACGGCTTTCTTCCGCCCCGCCTTCATGCCCAGGATACACGGCCAGGGTGAGGATGCCGCCCGGCTTTAGCAGCTCGATGGCCTGCGCCAAGGCCACCAACGTGGTCTCCGTGCGGGTGATGCAGGTTTTATCCGATCCAGGCAGGTAGCCGAGATTAAACATGATCGCCGCGATCTTCCCGTGAAGCTCCACCGGCAGGTTTTGCGCCATCGTTTCATGCCCGGCATGGAAAAGCGTGCTCATCTCCTGTGGTACCCTCTTCCGCGTTTCCTCGAGTGCGGTGGCCTGCACATCAAAAGCATACACCTGACCGCCCGGCGAGACGCACTGGCTCAGGAAGAGCGTGTCATGCCCATTCCCCATCGTGGCATCCACCACCACGTCACCGGGCCTCAGGCGGTCCGCCAGCATGAGCTGCGCCCAGCGGACAGATGAGGGCAGGCCGCCGGTGGGGCTGGCAAGGTGGGGTAGGGGAGAATCGGGGGGCATGAGGGCAGAGGGCCGCCATTGAAAGGGCTTTCGTCGAGGAAAGCAAGGCAGCGCCCCACCCCGAACTTCGGCCTTGCCAAAACGACGTTCGCCCCGACTATGGCGGCCCTCTTGTCCGGGCACCCTCTGGTGCTGCGGGACGAAAGCCCGCCGTGTGCCTCCGGAGCGGAAGCACGTCAGCGGTTCACCCACCGAACGCTCCCAACCCGTAAATAACATCACATGAGTGCAAACGCATCGCTCGCCGACCTGATCGCAGGTTCATTCCGCGAGCTCTCCGAGGGGTCCATCGTCAAGGGCCGCATCCTCGAAATCAAACCCCAAGTCGTCCTCGTGGACATCGGCTACAAGTCCGAAGGCGCCATCCCGTCGAACGAATTCGAAGACGAAGACATCCAGGTCGGCGACGAAGTCGAAGTCCTGCTTGAGCGTCTCGAAAATGACGAAGGCATGGTCGTTCTCTCCAAAGAGAAAGCCGCCCACCGCCAGAACTGGGAAAAAATTTACCACGTCTTCAAAGACGGCGGTCTCGTCAAAGGCAAGATCAAGAGCGTCGTCAAAGGCGGCCTCATGGTCAACGTGGGCGTCGAAGCCTTCCTGCCCGGCAGCCAGATCGACATCATCCCGCCGAAGGATCTCAACGAGTACGTCGGCAAGGTGTTCGAGTTCAAGATCGTCAAGATCAACGACGAGCGCAAAAACATCGTTCTCTCCCGCCGCGAAGTCATCGAGGCCGAGCGTTCCGAGCAGCGCCAGAAGTTCCTCGATTCCGTCACCCCGGGCGACCGCGTCACCGGCATCGTCAAGAACATCACCGATTTCGGTGTGTTCGTGGACCTCAGTGGCATGGACGGCTTGCTTCACATCACCGATATGTCCTGGGGCCGCCTCAACCATCCTTCTGAGATGGTCGGCATCGGCCAGGCCGTGGACGTCGTCATCCTCGAGGTCAACCGCGAGAAGGAGCGTGTCTCCCTCGGCCTCAAGCAGCTCCAGAACAATCCCTGGGAAAACATCGAGAACCGTTACCCCGTGGGTCACAAGGTTCGTGGCAAGGTCACCAAGCTCGTCGCTTACGGTGCGTTCGTCGAAGTGGAAGAAGGCGTCGAAGGCCTCATCCACGTCTCCGAGCTCTCCTGGACGAAGCGCATTGCCCGTCCGTCCGATGTTCTCGCTGTCGGCCAGATCATCGAATCCGTCGTTCTTGGCATCAACAAGGACGAGCGCAAGATCAGCCTCGGCGTGCGTCAGCTCGATGCCAACCCGTGGGACGATATCGACGCTCGCTACCCTGTGGGCACGAAGATGACCCGCCCGGTCCGCAACCTCACCGCCTACGGCGCCTTCGTCGAACTCGAAGAAGGCATCGACGGCATGATCCACGTGTCCGACCTCAGCTGGACACGCAAGATCAACCACCCGTCCGAAATGCTCAAGAAGGGCCAGGAAGTCGAAGCCGTCGTGCTCGGCATCGACAAGGCCAATCAGCGCATCTCCCTCGGCATGAAGCAGCTCGAAACCGATCCGTGGAGCGAGATCGACGGCCGCTTCAAGGTCGGCGAAGTCGTCAAGGGCCGCGTCTCGAAGATCGCCAGCTTTGGCGCCTTCATCGAGCTCGAGGACGACATCGACGGCCTCGTGCACATCTCGCAGATCAGCGAGGAGCGCATCGAGAAGGTCAAGGACAAGCTCAATGTGGGCGACGAAGTCGAAGCCCGTGTCATCAAGGTGGACAAGGTGGAGCGCCGCATTGGCCTCTCCATCAAGGCCATGAACTACAGCGACGCCGACATCCAAAAGGAAAGCGCCGCCTTCGAAGCCCTCAAGCCCAGCACCGACCTCGTCGGCCTGGAGCAGGCCTTCAAGTTCGCCACCGAAGAATGGCGCCCCGGCGGCTCGTAAGAGCCTCCCGCATCCAGTTCCATCCCGGAGGGGACGCCGCGAGGCGTCCCCTCTTTTTTTGGTGCTTGGAATCTTCCTCCTACTCCTACTCTTACTCCTCCTCCCAGAATCGTGCGCCTGCTGGCTTTCGCAGGAGTCCATGGCCCAAGCCACCGGGAGTAGGAGGAAGAGTAAGAGGAAGAGTAGGATTGGCTTTAGCCATCCAGCCCTCGAAGCGCCCCTTGCAACTCCCGCCTGCATGCGGACGTTCCGCTCCCCATGAGTGCCCCAGCCCCCAGCACGCCGAAACACACGAACGCCCTCGCCCAGGAACGCTCGCCCTACCTGCTCCAGCACGCCCACAACCCCGTGAACTGGCTGCCCTGGGGCGAGGAGGCCTTCAAACTCGCCAAAGAGCAGGACAAGCCCATCTTCCTCTCCTCCGGCTATTCCACCTGCCATTGGTGCCATGTCATGGAACGCGAGTCCTTCGAGAACGAAGACACCGCCAAGCTGCTCAACGAGAGCTTCATCCCCGTCAAAGTCGATCGCGAGGAGCGGCCCGATGTGGACCTCACCTACATGACCTACGTCCAGGCCGCCAGTGGTCAGGGAGGCTGGCCGATGAGCGTCTTCCTCACGCCCGAATTAAAGCCCTTTTACGGTGGCACCTACTACCCGCCGGAGGACACGCCCGGCCGCATCGGCTTCAAACACCTGCTCACCGAGCTCACGAAGATCTGGAAGGAAGACCGCACCGGCGTCGAGGAACGCGCCAGCAAGTCCGTCGAGAAACTCCAGGAGCATCTCGACAACGAAAACAAAGAAGTCACTGGCATCGATCCCGCTGCCGTGATGCAAAAAGCCTACGACGACCTCAGCGGCAGCTTTGACTACCACGAAGGCGGCTTTGGCAGCGCTCCCAAATTCCCCCGACCCACCGGCTTGAACCTCCTCATGCGCATCCATCGTGCCTTCGCGAAGCGTGAGGATAAGGAAAGCAATCACGAGAGCGATTGGGCCATGGAGATGACCGTCAAAACCCTGCGTGGCATGGCCAATGGCGGCATGCGGGATCACCTCGGTGGCGGCTTTCACCGCTACAGCGTCGATGCCTACTGGCACATCCCGCACTACGAAAAAATGCTCTACGACCAGGCGCAGCTCCTCAGCGCCTACGCCGAAGCCTGGAAGCTCACCGAAGGCAACGCCCTCTTCGAAACCATCCTCCGCAGCACCACCGACTATTTGAATCGTGATCTCCGCCACGCCGATGGCGGCTTCTTCTCCGCCGAGGATGCCGATAGCCTCGCCACCGCCGAGTCCGAGCACAAAACCGAAGGTGCTTTCTACGTCTGGAAAGCCGCCGAGATCGACGAGATCCTCGGCAAGGAGCACGGCAATATCTTCCGCTACGCCTACGGTGCCCGCCGCGATGGCAACGCCCGCCCCGAGAGCGATCCACACGGTGAACTCAAAGGCCTCAACACCCTCTACCGCGCCGTCTCCTTCAAAAAGACCGGCGAATACTTCAAGAAGACCGCCGACGAAGTCAAAACGATCATTGATGAAGCCATCGTGAAGCTCACCGAGGCTCGCAACAAGCGCCCGCGTCCGCATCGCGACGACAAAATCATCGCCGCCTGGAACGGCCTCACCATTTCCGGTCTCGCCCGCACCGGAGCCGCCCTCGGCGATGCCGAAATCATCACGCTCGCCACGCAGGCCGCGCAGTTCATCCACGATCAACTCTGCACCTCACCCGGCAAAGACCTCCACCGCTCCTGGCGCGAAGGTCAGCGTGGCCCCAAAGCCTTCTCCATCGACTACGCCTGCCTCATCCACGGCCTACTCGATCTCTACGAAGCCACCTTCGAGATCCAATGGCTCCAGTGGGCCGTGTCGCTGCAAAGCGAGAAGGACGCCCAATTCCTCGACACCCAAAACGGCGGCTACTTCAGCGTCCATACCGACATGGCGCACAGCGTCCTCCGCATCAAAGAAGACTACGACGGCGCCGAGCCCTCCCCGAACTCCCTCGCCGCCCTCAACCTCGTGCGCCTCAGCGCCCTCCTCGCCAAAGACAGCTACAAAGCGCAGGCCGAGAAGATCTTCGCCCTCTTCGGCAACACGCTCCAAAGCAGCGCCTCCGCCGTCCCCGTCATGTCGATGGCCTTCGACCTCCACCATCGCGGCAAAACCCAAATCGTCCTCGTCGGCGACAAATCAGCTCCCGAGTTCCAAAAGCTCGCCACGCACCTCCACCGCCAGTTCCTACCCAACGCCGCCCTCCTCCACGCCGATGGCGGCGAAGCCCAACAATGGCTCTCCCAACACAACGAAGCCCTCGCCGGCATGAAACCCCTCGAAGGCAAACCCGCTGCCTACATCTGCCAAAACTTCACCTGCCAGGCTCCCGTGACCACGGTGGAGGAGGTGGAGGGGTTACTGAAGAGGTGATCGCCTATACCGATGACTGATCCAATCGCTTATCGTGTCTTTCCAGCCAAGTACGCACCACTAACGTTGACGGTGCTGGCATGCATCGCTGCATTCGAAATCAATCCCTGGGCTCTGCTCTCCATTCCTTTTATCTGGCTCTGCTCTCTTTGTGCGCAGCCAAATCTGAATTTGGCAGATGGCTGTCTGGCTTATTTAGCTGCTAGTGTTGGAGGAATCATTTTCCTGGTTCATTTGCCTGTCGGCTTGGCAATAACAGTGGGTGTGGTGTCATCCTATTTGTCATCGACTGTCGAGAAACATCTACGCATGCGCCCAGTCGTAGAGCCGCTCCACAAAACGGATTCTTGATCTCATTGTTGTTTCGCTGCCAGCCAACAATTGACGCTGAAAGGGCAGAGTCAATTTTGACCATGGTCTCCACCATCGACTCGCTCTTCAACGAGGCTCTCGCCCTGCCGGACGGGTTGAGTGGCTGATTCCAACGATCACGCGTGATGCAGCGTTGGAAGCGGAGCAGTTGAACGAGGCGCATCGACGGAGATAAAAAGTCCGCAGCGGGCAGGTGTAGATCATTCCGGGCGATCAGGTCTTCCGTGAAGTCACCGAGTCCGTGGTCGATCGCCGCTGTGCAGAATGGTGCTGCGTCGCCGGCACTTGGGACATCTTCGATGTTCCAGAACCTCCGATAGATGCGCCAGCAAAGTAGCCATCTCGCTCCGTCGAACCGACCGAAGGGAGATAGCCAGCCGTAGGCTGCCCGAAGGGTGGAGCGAAGCGACAGCAAATGAGCGAAGGGTGTTCGTCAGCATGCAAAATGCTCGAACTTGTGCATCGTTGAGATCGTCATGCGTAGAACTCATCTCGCGGAGCGAGATGGCTTTGCTTCGCCGGATCGTTGCGGGTAGGTTTTCAAACACAGCGAAGATGAAACCTCGCAAGAGCCAGCGCCCGGTTGGCGATTCCTGCCACCACCATGAATAGGCGCTCTTTCCTTCATCAAACGTCTGCGCTGGCCGCAGCTTCGTCCGTCACTCAACTGCGCGCGGCGGATGCGGCGCAGAAAAAGCTCAAGGTGGCGGTCGTCGCGCTGGGGCGAGGCATGCAGCATGTCAGCGCCTTGCTCAAGATTCCGAATGTGGAGATCGCCTACCTGGCGGAGGTGGATTCGAAGCGCCTCGAAAGCGGCCTGAAGATGGTGAATGCCACGCAACAGGTGTCCTGCCAGGGCGTGAAGGACTTCCGCAGCTTCCTCGATGACAAGACGCTCGACGCCGTCTTCATCGCCACGCCGAATTTCTGGCACACGCCTGCCGCGCTGCTTTGTATGCAAGCAGGCAAGCACGTCTATGTCGAAAAACCCGGCAGCCAGAACGCCAACGAAGCGGAGATGATCGTGGCTGCGGCGAAGAAATACGACCGCCTCGTGCAGATGGGCAACCAGCGCCGCACCTGGATGAAGGATGCCATCACCGCGCTCCACGAAGGCGCCGTCGGCGAGGTGCGTTTTGGCCGTGGCTTCTATTACAACAGCCGCAAAACCGTCGCCGTGAATGAAAAGCCCGCGCCGGCAGATCTCGACTTCGATTTGTGGCAGGGCCCTGTGCCGGATGATGCCAAGCACGACCCGAAAAAGATGGCTCACTACGACTGGCATTGGTTCTGGCACTGGGGCAATGGCGAGCTCGGCAACAACGGCATCCACTCGCTCGACATCCTGCGCTGGGGCCTGAAGGGCGAGTATCCGCTGCGCACCACTTACAATGGCGGCCGCTACTTCTTTGATGACGCCCAGGAGACGCCAGATACCGGCACGGCCGTCTATGACTTCGGTCACGCAGGCTGCGAGTGGTTACAAAGCTCCTGCCATCCGCGTACTGCGGAGAAAAACCTCGGCGAAGTCGTCTTCTATGGCGACAAAGGCACCATGGCCATCTCCCGCGATACCTGGAGCATCTACGATCCGAAAGGCGTCGAGATCAGCAAAGGCAAAGCCAGCACCGCAGGCACCGGGGATGTTTCTCACATGGGCAATTTCCTCGACGCCATCCGAGGCGAGGCCAAGCTGAACAGCCCCATCGAAGAAGGTCAGAAGAGCACCATGATGTGCCACCTCGGGAACATGGCCTACCGCACCCACACCGTCGTCCGCTGCGATCCGAAGACCGGCAAAATCATCGACAACGCCGCTGCCGAGGCGCTCCGAGGACGCGAGGGCGGCTACCGAAAAGGTTGGGAAGTGAAGCTATGAAAAAGCGGCCATGAAACCCGTCCGCGATCCCTTCGAGCTCACGCATCGCTTCACGGCCACCCTCTTTCATACCGGCGGCAAAGGCGGCTGGACCTTTGCGCCGCTGCCGAAGAGCCTCAAACTGCCCGTCACCGGCTCGTGGGGTATGACGCCCGTCATCGCGAGCGTGGATGGCAAAACCTGGAAGACCACGATTTGGAATGACACGAAGTCCGGCGGGCAGTTTCTGCCCGTGCCGAAGAAGATTCGCGGCAGCAAAGCCGATGGTGACCAAGTCGAGGTGGAGCTGCGCATGGATCGAGAGCGCATTCTCGGCCCGGTGCATCCGCTGGAGTGATCACTGGATCGGCAGGCAAAATTCCATCTCGGAATCCGGAGAGTCGGGATTGAACTTCTCGCCGTAGATTTCGACTTCAGGTGCATCGCGCAGTTGATGCTCGGAGCGGGGCAGCCAGGAGCCATACACATAGCCGAGCGTGCGGTCGATGCGGCTCATGGAGCCTTGGTGCGTGAAAACGGCATGCCTGCCACCGCACAGTTCGCGGCTCACCATGCCTTTGGGCACCTCGACAGCCGATGAAACTTCCACACAGGCCAGGTAGCGGCATGACGCATCTTCACCCTCGTCGCAGAAGATGCAGCCGAAGACCAGATCCCCGCTCCGATGCGGAATCGAGTCGATGCGCGGCCCAAAGTCCTGCCACAGGCGCGGAATGACGAGGTGGTTGTTTCGCTTGGGCGAGAGCGCGGAGATGAAGGGACGTTCGATGCCGATGACGAGGCGCGGGGGCAGGGTTTCGATGCGGGGTGTCATGGTGATGCCGTGGTGGAGATGATGAAGATACTCGGCGGTGAGTTCAGGAACGAGCTGCGGCATGAGTCCAGCGCTACCGCGTTGGCGACAAACACCGGGCGTGATGCCGAACATGTCTTTGAAGGCCCTCGTGAAAGCCTCCTGCGAGCCGAAGCCATGATCGAGGGCGATGTCGAAAAGGCTTTTCCGGGTGCTCGTTAGCTCCTCCATCGCCCGCGAGAGTCGTCGGCGGCGCACATAGTCCATCACTGGCTGGCCGAGCGCGGCGCTGAACACCCGCTGAAAATGCCACATCGACATGCCTGCGTGTTTCGCGATGCGGTCCGTGCGCAGTTCCTCACCGAGATGGGTCTCGATGAAGTCGATGGAACGCTGGAGCTGCCGCAGGTAGCTGGTCATGCCGCGGATGCTAGCTGGCCGTGGCACCCCGTCTTGATGGATCGTGCTTAAAAACGCCGCATGGCGACCGCTGGCTCATGGGTTGGACGGCTCGCAGTTAGAGTTGTCGCTCCTCCATAACTGGCCATCGCGAACGATGCGGTTCGGCCTTGTGTGGCGCTCTAGATGGCTCGCCGATTGCATTCCGTGTAGTCTTCAGGTTCAGATGGTTCTCCACAAAGCTCAATCTTCACTCTGCTCCCTTTCACACGGAGTGCTCCGCCATCCGAGCCGTCAGCTGTGGAGAGATGAAATGCGAGGTCAGTGTCGCAATCGAACTGGCCACCCGCTGGAATAAACTCCTCATGGCAAGTCTGACCAATGGCAAGAGTTCCTCCAAGCACCCAAATAGGCAGGTTCACTGGAATAGGAGGTGGAGTGGTGGCACCAACGGTAATCTTCGCGACCTGAGTCCAAATGCGCCCAGGATCAGCTCCCGGAACGCCTGCAGATTCATGTATGTAGGCCGTCGAGAAGACGATGGTCGTCAATCCTGACGAGTGAGTGACCTCTGCGATTTCGCAGTCGTGAAGTTGTATCTCTGTATTCACTTGTGACTCCGTTTGATGGCCAACGTCCCGGATCAGGCGCGGCTATTTGCCGTCGCCTGCATCCGTCTTGTACGGCGACTCTCTTCTGATTGCGCTGTCCCGCGGGGACGCGAATGTTGCTTTCGATAGTTTCCGGGCCTCTTCGATCGCTATCTTCACGTCCTTCATCAGGAGATCTTCTCCATACGGTTCTTCCTTCCTGACTTGGATGTTCTCAGGGGCCATTCTCGCAAGCCACAAAGGACCAGGGTTGGACACGAACTGCCCGTAGCAGAACACTTCATCTTTGATGACGAGTTTCACGCCGCCTAACACCGGGCGCATGAGGTTTCCCTCTCGCTCCAAGAAGAGCAATGCTTTTCCCTTCGGAACGGCGACGCCTTTCCCCGAGTACTGGGCCAGGGCATCCTCGGCAAGCTGGCGCGTGTACAACGTGCTGATCTCGACTGTGATTTGTTCCTTGGGCTTGATGGAGCCTTTCAGCACGTTGATAACCGTAAATGTGGCGTCGAAGCACTCGCACTCGTATCCAGAAGCGTTCTTCCTTTTCGTCTGCACCCATTCGCCCTCTTCGCAGAGGACGATATCCGAGGACAAGAAAGCCAGAGAATCCATCCGGTAGTAAGGAATCAGAGCACCGGCTGCATAGTGCCCGAACCCCATGACCATTAGTACGAGAAGGAATGCCTCTTTCATGATAGTGCTTCCGCCTAACGTTGTTTATCCACACTTAATTGTGGGCGAATCTGATTTGCCCACCGTTTTCTGTGGAATAACTGGGTTGAGGTGGGGTGAAAGATGGCTGTTCACAAAAAGAAAGGATTTCGATGACTGAGCCGATTGGAGCGAAAACGACTCCGGGGGTCAAGCCTTGAGTACCGGGTTGTCGATGCTGAAAAAAGCAGATGGGGCAGATTGGCAGCCGATTCAGGCCCGGGTTCGCCCATTCAATAACCCGCCTTTCTCAGACTCGTTTTCGCCGCCGAGGAGCCAAGGGGGGGCATCGGGGAGGTTGGTGCGGTCCTCAAGTTTCAGCGGTGTTTGGCGAAGCCTTGGACTGCGGCAGCCTGCTGCCGCTTTTCCGAGGCAGCCCTGCTGCCGTCGAAGTCTCCAGGCTGCCGGAAAACCTCTCCGCTACCGCGAGCTTGGAAACGTCATGGCGAAATGGAGTCATGGAATGCTCGACGGCCAGCAGGCTGGCCTCCCGAAAGCGGCAGCAGGCTGCCGCAGTCCAAGTGGCTGCCCGTGTTTGATCGCTTCTGCACCAACTTCCCGGACGAACCCAAAAGCGGCAGAGAACGCAGAGTTTCCCCTCCGTTTCCATCTCCGCGCCCTTTGCCTCTCTGCCACTCTGCGGCAAACAAAGTGTCAGTGACAACGTGGCGAGTGTGAGAAAGGCAGGCTAACGCCTCGATCACCCTGGGGTGTCACGATCGACTTGGAGCGTTCGGGCACGTTGCGCTTCGTCGGCACAGGTTGAAAACCTGTGCCACTTTCTCTCGTGCGTGATTCGTGAACGTCGGGCGGATTACTTCTCCTTCGTCTGGAAGACGAGGCGGAGGCAGTCGAGGCGCACGTTGGCGGTGTCGAGGGCGGTTTCGATCTCGGTCATGTGGCTCTTGAGGGCTTCGATTTCCTCGGGGCGCACATGGTCGTTGAGCTGGCGGAGGTCTTCGAGGCGGTCGATCTCGGTCTGGAGCTGCTGGCGCATCGTTTCCTTGGCGGTGGTCACCAGCTTGGCGAGATCTTCCTCGGCCAGCTTGCGGGCCTTGGCGAGCATGGCGGGGAAGAGCTTGTTGCGGATGGCTCCTTTTTCAAAGAGGCCGGTGGGTTGGCTTTTTTCGAGTCGCACTTCTTCGAGCGGATCGTTTTCACGCCGGTCGGCCTGCGTGTGATCGACGATCATGCGCAGCGGCGAGGGGGAAAGAAAACGGTCCACATGCAAGGCGGATGGCGCGACGCATTCGACGATGAAATGCGTTTCGAGGAAGAGGCACTCGCTCTTCGGATGCTTGCACACGGCGAAGTTGCTGTTCCCGTCCTCGCTGCCGAGCAGGAGATCGAGCACGCCAAGCACGAGCGGATGGTCCTGCGTGAGGAAGGAGACGTTTTCGCGGCTGAGTGCCCGCGTGCGGTCAAAGGTGACGGTGAGGCCATCCTCGGGCATGGAAGGGAAGCGGTCGGTTTTGATGTCCTCGGGCTTCAGGAAGTAAGTGCGCGGGGCGTGCTCCTCGACGTGAAGGCCGAAGTGATCGACGAGGCGGATGAAGAAGGCCTCGAAGTCGAGGCTGATGTCTTGCTCGCGGATGACGTCGATCACGCTGGCGGCACGCTCAGGCTTGCAGGAGTTCAGCTCGAGCAGGCGGTCGTGGCCGCGTTCGAGTTTCTGCGTCACCTGCTGGCGCAGTTTCTGCGTTTCTTTGAGGAAGGCGGTGAAGCGCTTCGCATTAAAATCCGCCAGCAAGGCTTCCAGGCTCTCGGTGAGGCCTTGGGCGATCTCGGTGGCACCGTGGAGATTTTTCTCGAGGGCGTTCAAACCCTCGTGATACCAGCGGGCGAGCACTTCCTCGGCGGTTTGCTTCACAAACGGCACATGAATGTGAATCGTGCTCGTCTGGCCGATGCGGTCGAGTCGGCCGATGCGCTGCTCGAGCAGCTCGGGATCGCGGGGAAGGTCGAAAAGCACCAGATGATGCGCGAACTGGAAATTGCGGCCTTCGCTGCCGATCTCGGAGCAGAGCAGCACGCGGGCACCATCCTCATCGGCGAAGAACGCGGCATGGCGGTCGCGTTGAACCAGCGTGAGGCCTTCGTGGAAGAGGGCGGCGTTGATGTTGATCTCGCGCAGCAGGCGCTCGTGGATGTCGCTGGCGAGTTCACGGGTGCGGCAGATGAGCAGCACCTTTTGATCGCCGAGCTGTTTGATGAGCGCGGCGAGCCATTTCACTTTGGCTTCAAACGCATCGCTACCCGCATCGATGGGCGCGAGATGCGCCTCACGCTGCGGGAAGCCGGTCAAGGCGGCTCGCGTGTTGCGGAACATCACACGGCCCGTGCCGAACTCGTCGAGCATCGCGGTGATGAGCTTCTCGCGACTGCCTTCGACCTTCTTTTTGGTCTCCTTCAGCAGATCGCGGAGGTGGGTGGACTTCTTGGCGAAGAGCTTCTCATCCTTCGCGGTGAGGTTTTTGCCTTCAACGAGGCGATCCACCGCCGCGGCCACTTCTTCGTAGTGACTGCTTTCTTCGAGGAACTGGGTCAAATCCGCGTAGCGAGCCGGATCGAGTAAGCGCAGGCGGGCGAAGTGCCCCTCGGGTCCGAGCTGCTGCGGCGTGGCGGTGAGCAGCAGGAGGCCGGGCACCTTCGCGGCGAGTTGATCGACGAGCTGATACTCCGCGCTCGGCTTCTCCGGGCTCCATTCGAGGTGGTGCGCTTCATCCACAACGAGCAGGTCAAAGCCGGCTTCGAGGGCTTGCTGGGCTCGGTTGGCGGCGTTCGCGAGGAGTTTGGTGCTTGCGATGATGAGCTGGGATTCGAGGAAGGCATTGCTCACCTCGCCATTGGCTTCGAGGGCCTCACAGCGGTCCTCGTCGTAGATGGCGAAGAGCAGGTGGAAGCGGCGGAAGAGCTCGACGAACCACTGATGCACCAGCGCCTCCGGCACGAGAATGAGCACACGCTCCGCCCGGCCGGTGAGCTGGAGGCGGTGCAGGATGAGGCAGGCCTCGATGGTCTTGCCGAGGCCGACTTCATCCGCCAGCAGCACGCGGGGCACGAGTCGTCCTGCCACTTCGCTGGCGATGTACATTTGATGTGGCAGCAAATCCACACGGCCACCGCAGAAGCCACGCACGGGGCTTTGGCGCATCTCCGCACGGCGCTCCAGCGCCTCCACACGCAGGTCGTAGGCACGCAGATCGTCCACCTGGCCGGCCTTGAGGCGATCCTCTGGCTTCGAGAAGGTGATCGTATCCGACAGCTCCGCCTCGCTGATCTCGCCATCGTCGCTGAGGTAGAAGAGGATGTTTGAGCGCTCTTCGACGCTGGTCACATTCAGCGAGCGGCCGTCGTGCGTCTTCACCGCATCACCCGCTTGGAATTTCACGCGACGCAGCGGCGCGGCGGAGAGTGAGTAGGTGCGAGCCTGCTGGGCGGCAGGGTAGTAGATTTGAACGCGGCCAAATTCAGTTTTGCCGATGACGCCAATGCCAAGCTCGGGCTCAGTGTCACTGACCCAGCGTTGTCCGGGGAAAGGTTGCTCCATGTTTTGGGGGTGAAAAACGGGCGCGGAGGGTAAGAGGCCGCACCAAGAGTGCAACGCCTCAAATTGCTCATTTTCAGGGCGAATCCTGCTGTTCAGAATGCCTGCCGTAAGCAGGGAGAGAATCTTTGCTCTCTAAAAAGGCGGGGTCTTGCCAACCGGAGATGCAATCGAGTAATCTTGCCGGATGAACCGCACATTTTTCCTGCCTTGGTTTCTTGTCGTGGGCTGTTCGCTTACCTCATTCGGCCGGGACCAGTCTGACCTCGAAGGGCCTTGGGAACAAGAAGCGAAGGAAGCCGGGTTGTCAGCCGCCGACATCGTCCACCTGACCAAGGAGAAGGTGTTGATGAGCCAACAGGAGATTCAGCAGTGCTTCGAAGCCTACCTGCCTCGATCCATGACAAGCCACGGCGATGAGCTGCGGGAAGGGAAAGATGTACCCTATTTCATTACGACGGACTCACTGCTGCATGCCTACGCTTGGTGTGTGCAAAAGGCGGTGGCGAGAATGGAGGAGGCGCATGCCGGGCAGTTGCGTGCCTACCTGGACAATGCATTGGCGAATGTCTCGAAAGCCGCAGACAGCATTACTGGTGATCCTGCCCTGAAAGCCGGGGCGGTCGAGCATTCGCTGTTCGTGGTGGGGGTGGCGGCGGCCTTGATGGAGGTCCCCCTGCCCGAGCAACCCTCCAGCCTCATCAATGAGATCAACGCCGAGGCAGCTCGCATTCGCAAGGCATCTGGCAGCGGCCTCCCGCGTTTGCTTCAGTCTTCCATCCCGTCCGCCTCCCAGCTCGACTACAGGATTTTCAAGCCTGCGGGGATGTATGCGGGTGTGAAGATTCTAGAGGATTACTTTCGTGCCGTCCGCTGGCTGCAGATCGTTCCGTTCCGGTCGTTTTCAGACAAGGAGGCCTTGTCCGCAGCGATCTTGGCGCTTGCGCACCATGCTCATCCACTTGGCAAAACGATGGATTCGCGGGCAAAGCGCCTCTCAAGCCTTGCCGGACCTCCTGACCGACCTTCCGCATGGCGTTGCCTTGATGACACTTTCAAGAACAAGGCACCCACGACGGTCGAAGGTCTTTTGCAGGCTGTTCGCCACTACTTGGAGGCCCATTCGTCTGACACTATCACCTCAGCCTTGGATGATACCAGCCTTCCCCTCCACGTTTCCGCCTCCGTCATGCCCGGATCGAGACTCGTCGATGCCGTCTTCATTGAGTCACTGTCGCGTGTGCGTGGTGAGCGATTCCTCCCAGAGGGAATCAGCATCGCGGCCTGGCTTGGTTCCACCTACGCCGCTGGTTTCGATGCCTCTGACGAGGCCAGCCTGCGCATCAGCAGGGAGAGCGGCGTTCTTTTGTCTTCGGATGGCCCAGATCAAAGCCTGCATGCTTGCGAATTGCGCCTCCTTCAGAAGCTCTTCAAATCGCCCTCTCCAAACAGTCCGACTTTCATGAAGTCCCGCGCCTGGCAGGCAAAATCATGCCAGACAGCTCTCTCTGCCTGGGCGCAGGCACGCCGTATTTGGACACTCCAAGAACAGCCACACTATGCCGTGGGAGCAGGCTCCACAGGATGGCCGGCCTTCGTTGAGCCAGACCCATGGTTTTTCGTTGGGCTGGCACAGCTTTGCACCAGAGCGGGTGATCTCCTCGCCAATATGGAAACGACGGCTGAACGACGGAAACGTCTGGCTCGTGATCTTCGTGAAAAGGCCGAAGACCTCGCCTCACTGCCCCTACGTGCGGAAAGCCGATGGTCGATCACAGAGAGTCAACTAACAACCCTGGAGATGCTTGCGATGGCTGATGTCCAGGAGATGTTTGACTCCAACGATTCCAAAGAACGCTGCGTGAAGATTTTGCTGGAATGCGCTGATTGGATTGAAAAGCAGCCGTCTGGCCGTCGCCACGTCACCGCGTCCAAAATACTCGAGCAAATGGAGGCACAAGGAGTCCTTCCCTTTGATGAGCTAGCCGGAGTTTGCACCAAACTCGCCGCCCTGGCCCAAAAACAGATCAGGGGAGATGGGCCTGATCGTGGCGACAGTAAGGACCTGGTTTACTTTGGCCTCACCTTGGCAGCCTTCTCTGACTGCCATTTCACCCATCCCATCGACAATGTGCCGAAGGTGGCCCGTGTATTCACGAACCCGGCCACTCAAAAAGCGTTAAACGCGGGCATCGGACGCCCACGGTTCCTTTATGTGCTGTATCCATGGGCCGGCCGCGAGATCCTGTGTCGGGGCGCGGTGCTGCCGTATTTGGAATCACAGCAGATGCGTACGTTTACCGACGAGGAATGGAAGGCATCACTCCATGGTCCTCAGGCTCCATCTGTGCCATCGTGGATCACGCCTTTGACCGGCAAATGACTCACTTTCTTGCCCAAAGCCTCGATGAAGGTCTCTTCGAGGCGTTTGACGAAGTGCTGGGCGGTTTCATCGGCATCGCAGGCGAGGGGTTCGCCCACGGTGATGCGGACGTGGACGCAGGCGTCTTGCATCCGCCATGGGGGGCAGCCCTTGCACAGGAAATCGCTATCTGTCTCGATGAACAGCGGCCACACCGGAGCGCCGGACTGCGCGGCCATGATGCCAATGCCACCTTGGAAAGGGTTCACGAGGCCTTCCTTCTTTCGCGTGCGGGTGCCCTCGGGGAAAACAAGCAGGCGGTCTCCCTGTCGCAGGGCGTCGATGGATCGCTGGAGCATCCGGTGGACGGGCTTATTCGGGATGAATCCTGCTAGGGTGGCTCCCCCGATGAGCATGGGATTCTGCATGAGTGAGGCCTTCAAAATGCAGCGCAGGCCGTGGATGCGTGAGATGATGCACACCACATCCCACATCGCGGGGTGGTTCGGTGCCAGGATGAGGCCGCCGGTGGCATGCTGGAGCTTTTCGAGACCGTGGTGCTCCACCTTCAGCACGTTGAGGAGGCGCAGCAGGAGCAAATACAGGCGAAACGCCCGTTGCAGCAGCCACTGACCGAGGGCTCGCGACTTCGTTCGCGGCAGCAGAGGGGCGCAGATCAGGCCCACGAGGACGAACAGCAGGCCTCCGATCATCCAATAGGTCAGGCTCATCGCGATCGTGAAAAGCTTTCGCGGCCCATGCCTCCAGCGCCAGGTGCTCTCGCCGCCAGCGCCTCCTTGATCGTTGCTACCGCTCTCGTTCATGGTTATGAGCACACCATGGCATCTGCGCCCGACCTTTTCCAAGCTCTTTCCGCTCTCCCGCATGGCCGGGAGTTTCGATTCATCGATGAACTCACTGAACTGGAGCCTGGCATCGCAGGAAAGGCGCGGTGGACGCTCAAGGGCGGTGAAGAATTTCTTCGCGGCCATTTTCCCGATGCGCCGCTGATGCCAGGCGTGCTCATGATCGAGGCGCTGGCCCAGCTCGGTGGCATTTTGGTCCAAACTCGCCCCGGAATTGCACCGCTGAAAAACCTGCGCCTCACCGCTGTGCGCCAGATTAAGGTGCTCGGCAGCATCACGCCCGGCCAAAGCCTGCATCTCAGTGCGAAGCTGGATGCCGTCATGGGCACGCTCGGTCAGGTGACGGGCGAAATCCGCGATGACGCCGGGAATGTGGTGCTCACGGGGGCCGTGACATTGGCCGGGGAGCTTTGAGCAGGCTTTTTGCTGGCCTTGCGAGCGGGTTGGCCCTTATCCTGTCGGGGTCATGGAAAACAGCGCTCTTCCTCCTCCCATCGCCTCCCAGGATGACAAGACTCTCGGGATGGTGATGCACATTCTCTGCCTCGTCGGCTTTCCCATCATCGGCCCGTTGATCATTTGGCTGATGAAGAAAGATCAAAGCCCCTATCTGGACGCGCAGGGCCGCGAGCTGCTGAACTTTCAAATCTCCTACTTCATCTATGCGATGATCTCGGTCGTGCTGATCGCCGTTCTCATTGGGATTGTGCTCATCTTCGTCGTCGGCATCGCCTCGCTCGTGTTCACGATCATCGGCCTTGTGAAGGCGGCGGATGGCAAGGTTTACCGCTTTCCGCTTTGCATTCGCATGCTGTGAGTTGGCAAAAAACACGGCCTCTTGCGCATGAATCGTCTTTTTCTCACGCTTCTCAGCCTGCTCGCCTCCTGCGCCATGCTCCAAGCGGCGAGGCCGAACGTGCTCTTCATCGCCGTCGATGATTTGAATGATTGGATTGGCTGCTTGGGGGGGCATCCACAGACGAAGACGCCGAACTTGGATCGACTCGCAGCGAGTGGGGTGCTGTTTCGGAATGCCTGCACGGCAGCGGCTTCGTGCAATCCCTCCCGCACCGCCGTTTTCAGCGGACTGCCGCCACATCGCTCGGGGCTCTACTCGAACCTGCAAAAGATGCGTGAGGTGCTGCCGGAGGCGGAGCTGCTGCCACGCTACTTTTCGCGGCATGGCTACTGGAGCGCAGGCTCGGGGAAGATGCTGCATTACGTCATCGATCCGCCGAGCTGGGATGATTACTTCCCTGACAAAGCGAAGGACAATCCCTTTCCAGATACCTTTGATCCGAAACAGCGGCCGGTGAATCTGCCGCGTGCGGGCCCGTGGCAATACGTCGAAACCGATTGGGCAGCACTTGATGTCACGGATGAGGAGTTTGGGGGCGATTGGAGCGTCACGAAGTGGATTGGCGAGCAATTGAAGCGGCCGCACGAAAAGCCCTTCTTTCTCGCCTGCGGTCTCTACCGCCCACATGAGCCGTGGTTTGTGCCGAAGAAGTATTTCGAGCCGTTTCCGCTCGATTCCATCCAGCTCCCGCTTGGTTACAAAGCGGACGATCTCGATGATGTGCCGCCCGCAGGTCAAAAGCTCGGGCGCAATCGCTACTTCGAGCACATTCAAAAGCATGGGCAGTGGAAGAAAGGCATTCAGGCCTATCTCGCGTCGATTCATTTTGCCGATGCGATGCTCGGACGCGTGCTGGATGCGCTCGAAAGCAGTCCGCAGCGAGACAACACCATCGTTGTGCTCTGGAGTGATCACGGCTGGCATCTCGGTGAGAAGGAGCATTGGCAAAAATTCACCGGCTGGCGTGCCTGTGCCCGTGTGCCGCTGATGATTCGCGTGCCGAAAGGCGTGCCTGGTCTCGCCGCTGGCACTCAGGCTGGCAGCGTGTGTGATCGCCCCGTTAGTCTCGTCGATCTATTCACCACCTTGACCGATCTTTGCGGCTTGCCTGAGAAAGACGGCATCGAAAGCCGCAGCCTCGTTCCGCTTTTGGCGAATCCATCCGCCGAGTGGCCTCACGCGGCCATCACCCATCTCGATAAGCCCGCGAACTACGCCCTCACCACCGAACGCTGGCGCTACATCCATTATCAAGGCGGTGAGGAAGAGCTCTACGACATCGCGAGCGATCCTCACGAGTGGACGAACCTCGCGGCGAAAGCCAAGCATGCCGCCAAGCTCACCGAGATGCGGAAATTCGCACCCAAGGAGATCAAGGCAACGGCAGCCGCTGAGAAGAAAACGCCCGCCTCGCGGCCCAACATCGTCCTCATCCTCGCCGATGATCTCGGCTATGGCGATGTGCGCTGCTACAACGCCGAATCCAAGGTGCCCACACCGCACATCGACCGCCTCGCCGGGCAGGGGATGCGCTTCACGGATGCGCACAGTCCGGCCACGGTATGCACGCCCTCACGCTACAGCCTCATGACGGGGCAGATGGCTTTTCGTGTCCCGAGCGGCGGCACGGTGTTTCAGGGCACGGGAGGTCCGTCGCTGATCGCCCCGGGTCGGCTCACGCTTCCCGCCATGTTGAAGAAGCAGGGCTACGCCACGGCAGCGGTTGGTAAATGGCATATTGGTCTCACCTTTCGCGATCAGGCGGGTGAGCCGATCCACTCCGGTGAACGGGCCGCCGTGCAGCGAATCGATTACTCGCGCCGCATCGAGGGTGGGCCGCTTGATCATGGTTTTGATCAGTTTTTCGGCACCGCCTGCTGTCCCACGACGGAGTGGCTTTATGCCTTCATCGACGGCGATCACATCCCCGTGCCGCCCACCGGTCCGATTGATAAATCGAAGCTGCCGAAGCATCCGTATGCCCATGATTGCCGGGCGGGATTTATCGCGCCGGACTTTCCGATGGAGGAGGTGGACCTCGTTTTTTTGAAGAAGAGCCGCGAGTTCATCCAGCAGCATGTGCGGGAGTCACCGGACAAGCCATTCTTCCTTTTCCACGCCACGCAGGCGGTGCATCTGCCGTCCTTTGCGGCACCGGAGTTCAAAGGCAAAACGCAGGCGGGACCGCATGGCGATTTCATTCACGAGTTTGACCACATCGTGGGCGAACTCATGTCCACGATCGAGAAGTCAGGCATTGCGGAAGAGACACTCGTGATTTTGAGCAGTGACAATGGCCCCGAGGTGGCGAGCGTTGTCCACATGCGTGCGGATCATGCGCATGATGGAGCCAAACCGTGGCGAGGCATCAAACGAGACTCGTGGGAAGGTGGGCACCGCGTTCCGTTCATCGTGCGCTGGCCTGGCCGAGTGAAACGTGGCTCGATCAGCGATCAAACCCTCTGCCTCACGGACATCATGGCTACGGTGGCAGCCATCACCGGCATGGAGTTACCGCGCGATGCTGCGGAGGACAGCTTCAACATGCTGCCAGTGCTCGAAAGCAAGGCCACGGCCCCCATTCGACCTTACCTGATCACGCAGGCCTTTGGTGGCACCCGCACGCTTTCGATTCGGCGTGGTGCGTGGAAGTATCTCGACCATCGCGGCTCCGGCGGAAACAACTACGACAAGGGGGATCTCCAGCGCTTCGCTTTGCCCGAAGCCTCGCCTGAGGCCCCCGGACAGTTGTACAACCTCGAAAACGATCCCGGAGAGACCACCAATCTCTGTTCCGAGAAGCCGGAGATCGTGAAACAACTCAAAGCTCTGCTCGAACAATCCAAGATCACCGGCCGCAGTCGCCCATGAAATCCATCCTGTGTCTCCTTCTCGTTGCCCAGCTTCACGCGAAGCCGCTGCAAGTTTTCATCCTTGCCGGGCAATCGAATATGCAGGGGCATGCGAAGATCAGCACCATGGAGCACATCGGCATGGATGCGGCCACGAAACCGATGCTGGAAGCCATGCTCGGCGCCGATGGAAAGCCGAAGGTTTGTGAGCGTGTGTGGATTTCATCGCTCGGTAGCTCGGACGCCGTGCAGACGGGCAAGCTCACCGCTGGCTTTGGAGCCACGACGGAGAAGATCGGCCCGGAGTTCACCTTTGGCATCTACATGGAGAAGCTCACAGATGCGCCCATTCTGCTCATCAAGACAGCTTGGGGAGGAAAGAGTCTCCATACCGATTTTCGTCCACCGAGTGCCGGACCGTATGTCTTCCATGAGACGCAGCTCGCGCAGCTTCAGAAGCAGGGAAAAGACATCGAGAAGATCAAAGCGGACAAAGGGACCGAAACGGGCGCTTTTTATCGTCAGATGATTCAGCACGTGAAAACCGTGCTCGCTGATTTGAAGCAGGTCGTTCCGACCTACGATGCCGCGGAAGGCTACGAGCTGGCTGGCTTCGCTTGGTTCCAAGGCTGGAACGACATGGTGGATAGCGGCACCTATCCGAATCGCGACAAGCCTGGCGGCTACGATGCCTACAGCAAGGTTTTGGCGCACTTCATCCGCGATGTGCGCAAAGACCTGAACACGCCCAAGCTGCCCTTCGTCATCGGCGTGATGGGTGTTGGGGGCTCTACTGCCGAGTATTTGCCTGAGCAGAAGCGCTATCAGGCCACGCACGACCACTTTCGTGCGGCGATGGCCGCTCCGGCTGAGATGCCTGAGTTTCAAGGCAACGTCGTCGCCATTCGCACCGAGACGTATTGGGATCGCGAGCTGTCACTCGCTCGCGCCAAGGAGAACGCGGTCAAACAGAAGGCCAAAGCACAAAAACGGAAGCCTGCGGAAGAGAGAGCCCTTGTCGAGAAACTGCGGCTCGAAACGCTGAGCGAGCGAGAACGTCTCGTTTTGGAAAAAGGCGTTTCGAACCTCGAATTTCACTACCTCGGCTCCGCGAAGATCCTCGGCGGCATTGGCAAAGGCCTGGCGGAAGCGATGGCGGAGCTGCGGAAATCAAGACCTTGATGAGACGGAGGTCTGCGCCATCTAGATCAACAGAACTCTGTCATGAATCCGAACCGCCGCCGCTGGCTTCTCTCCGCTTTCTTCGCCCTGCTCGCACAAGGTGTATCCAGTGCTGCGAACGAGGCACCGCCGGTCCGCATCCTGTTTCTCGGCAATAGCCTCACCTACTACAACATCCTTCCAGAGGTCACGCGTGATGTGCTGGCACGTTCCGGGGTGCTCAGTCCGATCATCGATTCGTATGCCCAGCCGGGTTACTACCTCGGGGATCATATCAAGGACGTGAGTGCGACCGCTCGTCTAAAGCGCGGGGCACCGGACGGCAATCCCTGGGATGTGCTGGTGCTTCAGGAGCAGAGCATGCTGCATGCTGAACTGTGTCTGAACGCCATGTACACCCTTCAGGCGGTGGGGCCGGTGCGGGAGTTTCTCGAAAGAGCCAGGGAGGCCAATCCTGATTGCCTCGTGGTGCTCATGCAGGTGTGGTCACGGCATCAGCGGAGGTGGGATGCCAAGGATGAGCATGCCGTGATCACCGGTTCGAGTGCGGCGGAAGCCACGGTGAACATCCATCGCGGCACCGTGACCACGCTGAAGGAGGCCAAGAAGCATGAGGGAGCCGTGCGGATACTCATCAGCCCCGTGGGTGATTTTTGGCAACTGGCGCGTGAGAAGTATCCGAAGATGCCGCTGTATGAGGAAGACGATCATCACCCTGCGCGGCTTGGAACTTCGCTCAGCGCCCTGGTGTTGGCTGGCACCATTGGCGGACGTCAGGCCATCGAGAAGACCACTTGCCCTGAAGGCGTGCCGGAGGCCGACTTTCAAAAGCTCCAAAAGCTCGTGCTCGACCACCCGGAAGTTTTCAAGCAGGCAGGCGAGTGATCGCCACGGTTCACACCCAAGCTGCTGCCTGCTCACGAATCAGGCGACGCACGTTGGCGAGGCCGTTGAGGCGGGTGGGAGTGAGCATTTTGGTGAAGTGGCATTGCTGCCAGAGTTCGGGTTCCACTTCGACGACCTCAGCGGGCGTGGCATCGCTATACAAATCACACAAAACAGCGGCGAGGGCTTTGACCATCGGGGAGTCCGCCTCGCCATCGAAGCGGGTGAGGCCATCGCGTAGCTCACCGTGAAGCCAGACGCGGGAAAGGCAGCCGGGGACGAGATTGGCCTCCGTTTGATGCGCGGGATCGAGGCGCATGCGGGAGGCGTAACTGGTGAGGGCAGAGAGCCGCTCCTGCACGTCTGGGATCAAATTGAGATCTTCGATGAGCTGGCGCTGTTTTTCGGCGAGGCTCATTTCAGTCGGGCGAGACGGTCCTTGCTCCAAGTGAGGGAGGTTTGCACCACCTCATCATTCGCGGAGGAGGCGGCGAGCTTTTCCCAGATGGCGATGGCGCTTTTAAAGGACTCGCGAGCGGCGGGTTTTTGCCCAGCGGCCTCGCTGGAGTGGCCGAGGATGCCGTGAAGCTGGGCGAGCTGGCTTTCCCACATCTTCCGCTCGGGGGTGAGCTTCGTATCGATTTGACCGGCGAGGAGAGTTTGCAGCAGTTCGACGGCTTGTTTGGCGATCGGCAAGGCGGTGGCGGCTTTGCCGAGGTCCGCCACGATCTCAGCGTATTCGCCACGCAGCTTGGCGAGGAGGAATTGGTAGCGGGCGTTCGTCTTGTCGTCGGCGAGGATCTCGTTCACGAGCAGGATGGCGTCCTGTTTCTTCTTGCTGGCCTCGCTAGGCTGGCCGGCATCCCTCGAAAGGGCCGCGAGAGCGCCGTAGTTGCGGGCGAGGAGATACTTCACCTCGGCCCAGTCCGGCAGGAGGCGGTTGAGCTCCAAAAGAATGGGCACGGCTTGGTTGTGCGCTTCTTTGGCGTCGGCTCCGCTGAAATTCTTCGCGATGAGCTCGGCGAGTTCGGTGTAGGCCTCCGCGAGAAGCAGCGCCTGATCTTGATTTCGCGGGCTGCTGCCGAGAACGAGCTCGCCCATGTCCTTCACGCTATCGATGAGGGTGTTGAGGGCTTCTTCGGCCTTGCCGGCATCTCGCTGGCTGATGCCTTTGGCGAATTTGGCGCGGGCGATGATGAATTTCTCGTCGTTGCCGAGATCTGCACCGATGAGCTGGGGATCGAGCACGACGGGGATGCGTGCGAAGGCGGTCTCGGCATCGGCGGTGTCGCCATTGCGCAGGCTGCGTAGGCCAAATTCGAGCGAGGCGCGGGCGCATTCGTTGCGGGCGAGGCGGTTCTTCGGATCAGCGGCGAGACCACTTTCGAGATTCGTCGTGGCATCGCGGAGCAGAGCGAGGGATTCGCTGTGACGGCCTTCGCGAGCACGGATGTCCGAGAGCAGCAGGCTGTAGCGGCCGAACCACTGCTGATGCAGCGGCCCCTGAGTGCTTTCTTTGCCGTTCTTGATGAGTTCGGCAGCCTGCTCGCGGGCTTTGGTGAGGTAGGTGACGGCCTTGGCGGTGTCACGCAGGCGGATGTGGACCTGGCCGATGTTGCCGTAGGCTCGCAGGCGTTCGACGCCGAGGGCGGGATCGGCTTCCAAAGCGGGCAGGCCTTGCATGCAGAAGTTCAGCGCGTCCTGGAGGCGTTCGCGGGAGAAATCGGCTTCGACGGCATTGCCGGTGGGCGTTTGCAGGAGCTGTGTGAGGAATTGATCGACGGCGTTTTGGGAGTGCTGGAGGTTCGAATCCGCCGTGGCCTTGGCCTGACGAGCAATGTCACGTTCGCTGGTGAGCGTGGCGATGCGACCTTCGCGGGCATCGATCTCCACTTTGTGGACATCGTTGATGTTTTGAATCGTCAGCTCGGCTTTCTGAGCCCGGCGCAGCATGACGAAGCCGTAGATCGTGGCGAGCAACAGCACGGAGAGCAGCACCACGGCGGTCGATTGCAGCACGAGCACCTTTTTTGCCTGCTTCACCCGCTCCTGAATGGTCTGCTCGCGGGATTCCTCGAGGAGGTAATCGCTTTCGAGCACCTCAAACTCCCGCACCATCTCCCGCACATCGCTCCAGCGGGCGGAGGCATTCAGGTCCAGCGCCCGTTCGATGATATTCCGGCGGCGTTCTTCCCATTTGGATTGGGCAGGGCGTGGCCACACGATCTTCGGCTGGGATCGCACGGCGGAGAGCAAGGCGGCACCATTGACCGAATATGCATGCCCCGTGGCCGCCTGCTGCTGGGCGATGCTGAGCTGCTCTTGCCAGGCCGTCGCCGCTCTCGGCAGCGTGCCCGTGAGCAAACGATAGGCGATGACGCCGAACGCATACACATCCCACGAGGAGCCGTAGCCGGCGAAGACGCCGTCCGGGTTCTCGATCTGATCTGGGCAGAGGTGGATGAAATGATCCGTGAGCTCCAGATGATGGATGCCTCCCACCCAGCCCTGAGCCACATCCGCCAGCCGGATCGAGGACTCCGCATCATCTTCCAGCAGCACATTGCAGGGGCGCAGATTGCCATGCGGCAGGCCGTGCTTATGCAGCCACGCGAGGGCATCGGCGATCTCATAAATGTGCCGCCAGGCCTGATCCGGCGGCAGGCCCGAGCAGAGAGACTCCAGCGTGGGCGTCTGCCATTGGCGGCGACCAGCGCTGTCCTTCGTCATCACGCCCACCAGCGGCATGACGCAGTAATAAGGGCTCTTTTCAAAGCTAAAGCTATCCACCGGCAGCACGCCGCGGTGGTGGGGCATCTGCTGCACGGCACGGAAGGCGGTGGAGAGTGCCTTCCGATTGATCGCCATCGAGCTGAAGACTTTGACGGCGCAGGCCTTGCCATTCGCGGCGGAAGCCCGGTAAACGGCTCCGCAGCGTCCGCTCCCCACGAGATCCTGGAGTTCATGTCCGGCGATTTCAGGCAGGCTCATGCAAAGGCGGCGGGGAGGAGGTGACGGGGGTTGGGAGCGGCAGCCGACGAGATTCGTCCGGCGTGCTGCGGGCCGGAAAGATGGCGGCGAAACGGAAATTTCTCAAACTTCAATTGTTCGGACAGCAAAAATGATGCGCTCACCGCCATCTTCGGCTCATTCCAGCCCACCGCATGTCCCGCCGCCCCTCCTCCCGCCCAGCGCCCGCCCCTTTCGCGGCGGAGATCGAGGCTATCTATGCTGAGATTGAGCGCCGCCCCCTCCCGCGTGATTGCCAGCTCCGCAGCGGCTGCTGCCATTTTCGCCTCACGGGCAAAACGCCGCTCCTCACCCTCGGTGAGGCTTTGTACCTCGCCAAAGGCATCCGTGCCAGTGGCCGCACTCAGCTCAAAGCTCACCCCGATGGGGCCTGCCCACTGCTCGGCCGCGATGGCCGCTGCACCGTTTATGCGCATCGCCCCTTCGGCTGCCGCACCCACTTTTGTGAAGCCGCCGGAGGCATGTACCCTCGCAAACACCTCGCCGATCTCATTCACCGCCTCGAAGCCCTCGACGAAAAACTCGGCGGTGATGGCTCCCGCCCCCTCGAAGCCGCTGCCGCAGATGCCTTGAAGGCGTAACCAACCTCTCAATTTGTCACCCCATGCTCGCCACCTTCCAAAACGCCCGCCCGGAAACGGCCATCGTGCTCGGTTCAGGTCTCGGCAGTGTCGCCGAGGCCTTTGGCATCGAGGCGGAGGTTTCGTATGCGGACGTGCCCGGCCTCAGCGCCTCCACGGTGCCCGGGCATGCGGGACGTTTTGTGTTGGGGCGGCATCAAGGAAAGCCCATCCTCCTCGCTCAAGGCCGTCGGCATCTTTACGAAGGTCTCACCGCTCGTGAAGTCACCGCCAGCATCCGCTTCATGCATGAGCTCGGCGTGAAGCGTGTCATCCTCACCAATGCCGCCGGAGCCATCCGCGACTCCTTCCACGTCGGTGGCCTCATGCTCATCACCGATCACCTGAACCTCCAGGGCACCACACCGCTGCTCGGTGGACCGCACTTTCACGACATGAGCGAGGTGTACACCCTCTCGCTGCGCGAAAAGCTCCTCGCCGCGGCCTCGTCGCTCGGTTTGACGCTTCATCAGGGCGTCTACGCCGCCTTGCTCGGGCCTCAATACGAAACTCCCGCCGAGATCCGCATGCTCCGCACGCTCGGGGCCGATGCCGTCGGCATGTCCACCGTGCCGGAGGCCATTCAGGCAAGGGCGCTTGGCATGCAGGTGGCGGGCCTTTCCATGCTCACGAACTGGGCCGCTGGCCTCAAACCGCAGACGCTGCACCACGCTGAGGTCGTCGAAGTCGGTCAGGCCGCCAGCCACGATCTGGCTCGCTTGCTCAAAGAGGCGCTGTGAGCGGACTCAAAGTGCCAAGTGCCAGCCAATTGTGCCATTCGCTGGCACTTTGGACCGCTTTTTGAGCCTTTGGCACTTCGGCGCTTACCACCCTCGAAACGCTGGAAGCTCGTGAAATCAAGGCCTCCAGCGCCGTCGAGGGCACTTGGCACGCTTTCAGCCAAGGAGAGAGCACCAAAACCTCGCGTCCCACTTTTTCCCCAAACCACATATCATGAGCAAAATCCTCGGTATTGACCTCGGCACCACGAATTCCTGCATGGCCGTCCTCGAAGGCGGCAAGGCCACGGTGCTCGAAAACAGCGAAGGCGCCCGCACGACGCCCTCCATCGTCGCTTTCACGAAGAGCGGCGAGCGTGTTGTCGGCCAGGCCGCGAAGCGCCAAGGCGTGACGAATCCCCGCAACACCGTCTTCTCCGTGAAGCGCCTCATGGGCCGCAAATTCACCGAACTGACCGAGGCCGACAAGCGCATGCCTTACAAGATCGTCCCCGCCAGCAATGGCGATGCCCATGTGCAGGTCGAAGTCGGCGGCGAGACCAAAACCTACTCCCCGCAGGAAGTCAGCGCCATGATCCTCGCGAAGCTGAAGGCCGATGCCGAAGCCAAACTCGGCGAAACGATCACCGAGGCCGTCATCACCGTTCCCGCTTACTTCAATGACAGCCAGCGCAATGCCACCAAGGCCGCTGGCGAGATCGCCGGCCTCAATGTGCGCCGCATTATCAATGAACCGACCGCCGCAGCGCTCGCCTACGGCCTCGACAGCAAGTCGGACGAAAAAGTCGCCGTGTATGACCTTGGCGGCGGTACCTTCGACATCAGCGTGCTCGAAATCGGCGACGGCGTCTTCGAAGTGCTAGCCACCGATGGCGACACCCACCTCGGCGGCGATGACTGGGACAACACGCTCATCACTTGGATCGTCAACGAATTCAAAACCGACAGCGGCATCGACCTCAGCAGCCAGCCCGACGCCATCCAGCGCATCAAAGAAGAAGCGGAAAAGGCCAAGATCGCCCTCAGCTCCAGCCAGAGCTACGATTTGAACCTGCCCTTCATCACCGCCGATGCCTCCGGGCCGAAGCACATCATGAAAACGCTCACGCGGGCCAAGATGGAGCAGCTCACGGACACTCTCTTCGAGCGCACCATCAAGCCCGTGAAGGATTGCCTCGCCGCCGCAAAGCTCGATGCCTCCAAGATCGACGAACTTGTCCTCGTCGGCGGCATGACCCGCATGCCGAAGGTCGTCGAAACCGCCCGCAAGCTCGCTGGCAAAGACCCGCATCAGGGCGTGAACCCAGATGAAGTCGTCGCCATCGGTGCCGCCATCCAGGGCGGTGTGCTCAAAGGCGATGTCAAAGACGTGCTCCTGCTCGATGTGACCCCGCTCACGCTCTCCATCGAGACCGCTGGCGGTGTCGCCACGCCGATGATCGCCCGCAACACGACCATCCCGAAGAAGCACTCCCAAATCTTCTCCACCTACGCCGACCAGCAGCCCGGCGTCGAAATCGTCGTCCTCCAGGGCGAGCGTCCGATGTCCCGCGACAACAAAACGCTCGGCACCTTCAAGCTCGATGGCATCCCGCCGATGCCCCGCGGCCAGCCGCAGATCGAGGTCACCTTTGACATCGACGCCAACGGCATTCTCCACGTCTCCGCCAAGGAAAAGACCACCGGCAAGGAGCAGAAAATCTCCATCCAGGGCAGTTCCGGCCTCAGCAACGACGAGATCGAAAAAGCCAAGCGCGACGCCGAGGAGCACGCCGAGGACGACCGCAAACGCAAAGAAGGCGTCGAGGTCAAAAACAAGGCTGACAGCCTCAGCTACGAGATCGAGAAGACCATGAAGGAGTGGGAAGGCAAGGTCCCCGCCGAGCAGCTCACGCCCATCAAGGACAAGCTCGCTACCCTGAAGTCCGCCATCGAAGCCAACGACACCGACAAGATGAAGACGCAGACCGAGGAGATCGAAAAACTCTTCGCCGCTGCTTACCAAGCCGCTGCCGCCGCAGGAGCCACCGCCGGTGCCCCTGGAGGTATGCCTGACATGGGCGCTGCAGGCCCCGATGTCGCCGCCGCCGAGCCGAAGTCTCAGGACAAAGGCAAGGTCGTCGATGCCGACTTCGAAGTCGTGGACAAGGACAAGTAATCCCTTTCCCCTCAACAATTCCGACCGACCACCGCCCCCGTTCACAATCACTCTCGTGGCAGGGCCGGGAGTCGGTCAGACAAACAAACACAACCAACCCAAACACACCCAGCACACACTATGGCTAACACCATCACCCCGCTCGGCCGCCGCGTCCTCGTGAAGCGCTCCCTTAGCGAAGAAAAAACCGCCGGAGGCATCTTCCTGCCTGACACCGCCAAAGAAAAACCCCAGGAGGCCGAAGTCATCGCCCTCGGCACTGGCAAAGACGACGAAGGCAAGGACGTGACCACCCTCTTCACCGTGAAGAAGGGCGATAAAGTCCTCATCTCCAAATACGGCGGCACCGAAGTCAAAGTGGCCGGCGACGACCTCCTCATCATCAACGAAACCGACATCCTCGGCATCCTTGGTTAATCCTCCTCAAACTTTAAACCTGAAACTTTAAACTCTTACCCATACCATGGCTAAACAACTCCACTTCGACGAAACCGCCCGTCAGGCGCTGCTCCGCGGCGTCACCAAGCTCGCCAAGGCCGTGAAGGCCACGCTCGGCCCTGCTGGCCGCAACGTCATCCTCGAAAAGAAATTCGGTTCCCCCACGATCACCAAAGACGGTGTCACCGTGGCCAAGGAAATCGAACTTCCATGCCCCTATGAAAACATGGGCGCCCAGCTCATCAAGGAAGTCTCCTCCAAGACCTCCGACATCGCCGGTGACGGCACCACCACCGCCACCGTGCTCGCCGAGGCCATCTACGCCGAAGGCCTTCGCAACGTGACCGCCGGTGCCAACCCGATCTCGCTCCAGCGCGGCATCATGAAGGCCACTGAGGCCCTCGTCGCCGAACTGAAGAAAATCGCCACCCCCGTGAAGGACAGCAAAGAAGTGGCCCAGGTCGCCACCGTGTCCGCCAACTGGGACGCCAGCATCGGCAACATCATCGCCGAAGCCATGGACAAGGTCGGCAAGGAAGGCACGATCACCGTCGAAGAAGCCAAATCCATCGAAACGACCCTCGAAGTCGTCGAAGGCATGCAGTTCGACAAAGGTTACCTCTCCCCTTACTTCGTCACCAATCCGGAGACGATGGAGTGCAACCTCGAGAACGCCTACATCCTCATCAACGAGAAGAAGGTCAGCTCCCTCAAGGACATGCTGCCCCTGCTTGAGAAGGTCGCTCGCTCCGGCAAGCCCCTCCTCATCATCGCCGAAGACGTCGAAGGTGAAGCCCTTGCCACCCTCGTGGTGAACAAGCTGCGCGGCACCCTCAACATCGTCGCTGTGAAGGCTCCTGGCTTCGGCGATCGCCGCAAAGCCATGCTCGAAGACATCGCCATCCTCACCGGCGGCCGCTGCATCACGGAAGACCTCGGCATCAAGCTCGAAAACATCGAGCTCACCGACCTCGGCCGAGCCAAGCGCATCACCATCGGCAAGGAAAACACCGTCATCGTCGAAGGCGAAGGCTCCACCGACGCCATCCAGGGCCGCGTGCAGCAGATCAAGAACCAGATCGCCGAAACCACCAGCGATTACGACCGTGAGAAGCTCCAGGAGCGTCTCGCCAAGCTCGCCGGCGGCGTCGCCGTCATCAACGTCGGTGCTGCCACCGAAACCGAGATGAAGGAAAAGAAAGCCCGCGTCGAAGACGCCCTGCACGCCACTCGTGCCGCCGTCGAAGAAGGCATCGTTCCTGGGGGCGGTGTCGCCCTCATCCGCGCTCAGGCCGCCCTTGGCGACCTCAAGCTCGAAGGTGACGAAAAGACCGGCGCTGAAATCGTCGCTCGCGCCATCGAAGCTCCTCTCCGTCAGCTCGCCGCCAACGCGGGCGTCGAAGGCGCTCTCATTGTCGCCGAAGTGAAGAAGGGCAAAGGCAACCACGGCTACAACGTCGCCACCGCCAAGTATGAAGACCTCATCAAGGCAGGCGTCGTCGATCCAGCCAAGGTGACCCGCAGCGCCCTCCAGCACGCGGCCTCCATCTCCGGCCTCCTCCTCACCACCGAATGCCTCATCGCAGACATTCCGAAGGAAGAGAAAGCCGATGCCGGCCACGCCCACGACCACGGCGGCATGATGTAAGGCTTCGTAGAACGAGTTTTCCAACTCGTTCATCCCCCTTTGACCGCGCGGCGACCCAACCCGCCTCGCGAATCAAAACCCAAAACCCCCACAGCGGCCCGGAAGCAATTCCGGGCCGCTTTTTTGGCACCGGGATTCATCAGCGCCACATCAGGCTTCTTCGGCCCAGGCCGTTTGGTAGAAAGATTTGGGGTAGAAAAATTCAGGTCCCATTTTTCTACCTTTTCTCCGTCCCATGACTCCGTTTCAGGCACCATTTTAAAGATGCCTCCAAAGCCAGCCCGTTTTTTGCCGCAGAGGGGCAAAGAGGCGGAGGGCGCAGAGTTTTTTTTGGTGGGTTCCAATCTCCGCGTCCTCTGCTCCTCTGCCCCTCCGCGGCAAAACCGTGTGTCGAGAGATGGCTCGTGAAGAAGACCTATCCTCAACCTTGGAAGTCTTCATTTGCTTGTCTCGCAGGACCATTGCCAGCCCTTCAAACCGCGCCTAGACTCGCCACTGCATGAGCGAAAAGACCATTTTCCAAAAAATCATCGACCGTGAGATTCCCGCGCCGCTCGTCTATGAGGACGATCTCGTCGCGGCCTTCAACGACATCAATCCTCAGGCTCCCACCCACGTCCTCATCGTGCCGAAGAAGCTCATCCCGCGTGTCGGCGAGGCCGTGCCGGAAGATCAGGCCACGCTCGGGGCCCTGCTGCTCGCGGCGGGCCGTATCGCCGAAAAGCTCGGCATCCAGGCTCGGGATAAAGGCTTCCGCCTCGTCATCAATCATGGCCGCGATGCCGGCGAGACCGTGCCGCATCTTCACGTCCATCTTTTGGCCGGTCGCAGCCTCGAATGGCCTCCCGGTTGAGTTTTTTTGCAACTTCAGGCCGACACGTCGGTTTTTGAACCTCGTCATGGAACCGCTCACACCTCAAGATCCTCTCCGCCAACTGCTCCAGCAGGCCCGGGACGTGCAGGTGCGCCCGAATTTCACTCAGAACGTTGTCCGCCTCGCCCGCCAAACGCCGCAGGAGCGTGGCTGGCTCGCCTCGCTGAAAGCTTGGTGGCAGGAAAACACCGCCCTCGGTGGTCTCAGCCTCGCCGGTGGAGCCGCCGCGGCCTTGGTGCTGGCCTTTACCTTCATGCAGCCCGAGCAGCCGATGATGATCGTCCAAGCACCCGTGCAGGAGATCGCTCCTGTCCTTCTCGATGAATCGCCGCTGCCCGCCGAGACCGAGGCCGCCTGGGAAAGCTCTCTGCACACCGAGGCACTCCTCGCCGTCGAGGACAGCTCCCAGCTCACCGACAGCGAGATCAGCTTCCTGCTTTACTGAGCTGCGAGCCGTTCGCTGAGCCTTGTCCATGCCGTCGAAGGCGATGGGAGGAAAGTGGCACAGGTTTGAAACCTGTGCTCGACGAAGCGAAAGGCGGACGCGGGGTATGAACCCATCGTGACACCTCCTGGTACCGCCTTCCGCCGATTCATGGACGATCCATTGGCCTGAACAGGTTGCAAACCGGTGCCACTTTCCGCGTCTTCGACTGCATGGACAAGGCTGAGAGATCATGGATGACACATCCGCGTCCGTCTTTATCGTGGCGGCATGCCTGCCGAGCCTCTCCTCCACATTCGCGATCTGAAAATCGAATTCCGTCGTCACGACGCGGAGCCGACGCTGGCCGTGAAGGGCATCGATCTCACGCTCCAGCAAGGCGAGTCCCTGGCCCTCGTCGGAGAAAGCGGCAGCGGGAAAAGCGCCACCGCCCTCGCCCTCGCCCGCCTGCTGCCCGAGCCGCCCGCCACCATCCGTGCGGCTGCGATGACTCTCGCCGGGCATGACATGCTCAAACTGAAGCCCGATGAACTGCGCAAGGTCCGTGGCAAAGAGATCGCCTACATCTTTCAGGAGCCGACGACCTCCCTGAATCCCGTGCTCACCATCCGCACCCAGATTGGCGAAGCGCTGGCGCTGCATCGCCCCGATGTCTCCAAAGCGGATCGCGATGCCGAGATCGTGCGCTGGCTCGATAAAGTGGGCATCGTGCAGCCCGAGAAGCGTCTGCATGCCTACCCGCATGAGCTAAGCGGCGGCATGCAGCAGCGCGTGATGATCGCCATGGCTCTCTGCTGCCAGCCGAAGCTCCTCATCGCCGACGAACCCACCACCGCGCTCGATGTCACCATTCAAAAGCAGATCATGGACCTCCTCGCCGACCTGCGAAAGGAGCTGGGCATGAGCATCATCCTCATCACGCACAATCTCGGCATCATCCGCAGCGTCGCGGACCGCGTCGCCGTGATGTTTCGCGGCCAGATCGTCGAAACCGGCCCCGTGGACGAAATCCTGAAGAATCCCCAGCACGCCTACACCAAGGCCCTTTTGCACTGCGTCCCTCGCATGGGCCCCAAGCAGCCCCGGCTTCATGCGATTGATTATGAGCTGCTGAAGGCGGGGTGAGGCAAATGATCGGCCGTCTTAGCCTTCAAGCCCAGGCGGCGTCGAACGTCACTTGCCATAAGCGACCCCGCTGCCGTAGCATCAAGCATGAAATGGTTGTTCAGCTTTTGTTTATTCGCGACCTCCTCGCTCTTTGCGAAAGACGAGGTCAAGGATTCAGACCGGATGGAAGCAGGCTACATCGTCAGCTTCCAAATCTTGGAGGATAATCGGTCGGCTGTGCAGCAACGTGTCGCCGTGACAGGGGAGATTCAAGTGCCCTACCTCGGCTTGATGAAAGCAGCTGGCAAAACATGCGCCCAACTGGCCGACGAGGCGCGCCGACAATTGGAGCGAACGTATTTAACCAAGGCCACCGTCATTGTGAAGATCGACGAGAAGACGGCTCTGAAAAAGCACTTTGTGTGTGGGCTTGGATTTCCCACCGTTGCAGTGCTCGGAGGGGTCTTGAAGGCAGGGAAATATGATTTGCCGACGAACAAGGATACGACGGTGCGCGCACAACTGGCCCGT
>JBILVU010000076.1:0-27796 GCA_044370285.1 Prosthecobacter sp. | reverse complement strand
CTGGATGCGGAGACGCTGCATGCGGGTGCGCAGAGCGCTGTCATCAGAAAGTTCGGCCATGGGCGGAGGATGAATGCAGATGCCGGAAAGTCGAACACGGAATGGGATGGCTGCCGCCGTGAGGTGTGGCGCCTTGTAAAGGGTGAGACAGACACTCTTGTCTGTCCTGCCTCCCTTCGTTTGCCGAGGGACGCTCGTGCAGACAGGAGTGTCTGCATCACTTAGGGCGCACTTTTCGTTCCCGCGTCTTGTCAGGATGAACGGGGAGCCGTAATTTCTGAATCATGCCTGCCTATCTCTATGCGCCCTCCGGCCACTGCTGCGAGCTACCGCCGCGCCCCGCGGTGGTGGGCACGGACCCACAGTGTGATATTCCGCTGGTGGGGGTGGAAGGCGTGGCCGCGAGGCACTGCGAGCTGCGCCCCTCTCCGCATGGGTTGGAGCTTCACAAGCTCGATCCGGCGGCGTTTCTGCGGGTGAATGGAGCACCTGTCACCGGCACGCTGGTGAATGACGGGGATGTCATAACTGTCGGTAGCCTGAGCCTCACGCTCAGTCTGCCGCAGGAGGCCGCTGCTTCTCAGCGTAGCGCTAGCCAAATGGAGGAGATGGAGGGCTTTAGCGAAGCAGAGAAGAAAAAACGCCGCGCTCAAATGCTGATGGAGGACAACTGGAAACGCACGCAGGAGCGGTATGAGGAGTTTCGCCGCAAGCAGAGCTTTCCACTGGCCATCGTCGGCGCGGTGGTGGGCCTCTGCGTGAGTGCCATCGGCTTCACGCTCACCTCGATGACGAGTTGGCGGGCCTATTTTTTCCTGATCATCGCCGTGGGCTTCATCGTGGGGTGGATCATTCGGCTGACGGGGCGCGGTGTGGAACGGCGTTTCGGCGTGCTGGCGGTGATCACGGTGATTGTGGGTGTCGTGGGCACCACGGGCTACGACAGCTACATGTACATGGTCCACGGGCAGCTCTACACCCACGAGGCGGTGGAAATATCTGCCGAGGAAAAAGCCATGGTCGAGGAGACGAAGCGGGAGAATGCGCAGCGATCTGCTTTGATCGCGGCTGAGGCGGCGGAGATGGACAAGATCGGCCGTCGCAAGCTCGCCGAGGACGATCCCTTCAACATCCTCGATGCCAAACGCAACGAGGATCTCCGCACCCGCGATGAAATCCTGGCCGAGGCGGCCAAACCCACCGTCGAGATGCATGTGATGGGCTTTTTGCTGCGCCTCATCGGCCCCAAGCACCTCGCGGCCTACATCTTGGCGGGCATCGCGGCCTACCGTGCCTCGTTTCGCTACCTGTCGAACGTGGAGGCTTCCGAGTTGCACCGCACGCCGCCCGTTGTTTCCAACGACGCAAGGGCCAAATCGCTCCGCGAGCGCCTCGAAATGCAGTCTTGAGCGAAGAAAGCGTGGCCGTTTGCATCCGGCGCGTGGCCCGCTATGACAGCCGGATGGAAGAATACCACCGCCTGCTCCGCAAAGTGCTCGAACACGGCTCCTACAGGGAGGACCGCACGGGCACGGGCGCGTATTCCGTTTTCGGTGAGCAAAGCCGCTACGACCTGCGCACTCATTTTCCTCTCGTCACGACGAAAAAGCTTCACCTGCGCTCCATCATCCATGAGCTGCTGTGGTTCATCAAAGGGGACACGAACGTCAAATACCTCCAGGACAACAAAGTCACCATCTGGGACGAGTGGGCGGATGAGAAGGGCGATCTCGGCCCCGTCTATGGCGCTCAATGGCGTCGCTGGCAGGGAGCTGATGACGCCACCCCGCATGACCAGATCGCCGATGTCGTCGAGTCGCTCAAGAAGAACCCTTACAGCCGCCGCCACATCGTCAGCGCCTGGAACGTGGCCCGTATCGACGAGATGGCCCTGCCGCCCTGCCACTGCCTGTTTCAGTTCTTCGTCGATCAAGGCCATCTGAGCTGCCAGCTCTACCAGCGCAGTGCCGATCTCTTCCTCGGCGTGCCTTTCAACATCGCCAGCTACGCCCTGCTCACCATGATGGTGGCCCAGGTGTGCGGTTTGAAGCCCGGTGAGTTCGTCCATACCTTCGGTGACTTGCATCTGTATTCCAACCACCTCGATCAGGCCCGCGAGCAGCTTTCGCGTGAGACGCGTCCTCTTCCCGTGATGAAGGTGAATCCCGAGGTGAAGCACCTCGATGGTTTCACCTTCGAAGATTTCACCCTCGAAGGCTACGATCCCCATCCCGCCATCAAAGCTCCCATTGCCGTTTAAACCTATGAAAATCATCATGCTCGATGCCCACACCGCCAATCCTGGCGATGTCTCCTGGGCTCCTTTTGAAGAAATCGCTCCCTGTGAAAGGCATCCCCGCACGCCTGTGGCGGAAACGGTGTCTCGCTGTGCCGGAGCGCCCATCGTTATCACCAACAAGGCTCCGATGACGCGTGAGATCATTGAGGCCTTGCCAGATTTGAAATACATCGGCGTCATCGCCACCGGCTTCAATATCGTGGATACCGTCGCGGCCAAGGAACGCGGCGTGATCGTCACGAATGTGCCTGGCTACGGCACGCCTGCCGTGGCGCAGCATGTCTTTGCGCTCATTTTGGAGCTTGCGAACAACGTGGGGGCCTCGGCCCAAAGCGTGGCCGCCGGTGGCTGGCAGAACTGCCTGGATTTTTGCTACTACGACAAGCCCATCATCGAACTCGCCGGGCGCACGCTGGGCATCATCGGCTATGGCGAAATCGGTGCCGCCGTGGCCCGCATCGGCCAGGCCTTCGGCATGAAGGTCCTCGCCTCCAAGCGAAACTGGGGTGCTGGACCTCCCGCTGGCATCGAGGCGGCGGACACCGATACCATTTTCCGTGAAGCCGATGTCATCTCCCTCCACTGTCCGCTTACGGATGCCACGAAGCACCTCGTGAATGACCGCACCCTGGGCCTGATGAAAAAGACCGCCCTGCTCATCAACACCGGCCGTGGTCCGCTGATCGACGATCAAGCCCTCGCCGCCGCTTTGGAGGTTGGAACCCTTGCCGGAGCTGGCGTCGATGTGCTGAGCGTCGAGCCGCCCAAGCAGGGCAATCCGCTTCTCGGTGCCAAAAACTGCCTCGTTACCCCGCACGTCGCCTGGGCTAGCCGCGAAGCCCGCATCCGCCTCATCGCCGCTTGCGCCGCGAATGTGAAAGCCTTCCTCGCCGGCCAGCCCGTCAATGTCGTCAATCCCTGATCCCTTATTCCTCATCTCCCATCTCCCATGAAACGCCTCCTCGCCACCCTCGCCCTCTCCGCTCTCACCACCTTCGCCGCCGATTTCACGCCGCTCTTTGACGGCAAGACGCTCACCGGTTGGAAGAACCCCTATGAATGGGGCAAGATCGACATCGTGGACGGTGAGATCCACCTCACGGGCGAGAAGAAATTCTTTGTCGTCACCGAAAAGACCTACGGCGACTTCATCTTCGAAGGCGAGATCAAGCTGCCCGAAGGCCAGGCGAACAGCGGCTTCATGTTCCGCGCCCATGTGGAAAAGAACAAGGTCTTTGGCTACCAAGCCGAGGTCGATGGCGACGCCAACCGCAAATGGTCCGGCGGACTCTACGACGAAGGCCGCCGTATGTGGTTCATCAGCCCCATCAAAGGAAACAAGGAGAGCGAAGCCGCCTTCCGCGCCCGTGCTGGCGATGCCTTCAAGCGCAACGACTGGAACAACTACCGCATCGAATGCCGAGGCAAGAGCCTCAAAATCTTCGTCAACGGCGTCCTCACCACCGATGTCGAGGACGACACGGACGCCAGCGGCGTCATCGCCATCCAGCACCACGGCGAAAAGGGAGCCACCTACAAATTCCGCAATCTCCGCATCCAGGAGCTGAAGTAGTTCATCGTGAGGCTGGCTAGGGCGCAACTCTGCCCGAAAGTCATCTATTGCCAAAGCCCGTAGGCTGCGTGAAAGATGGTTACGAATGGCTGATCTTGCGCCGACCACCCCTCCAGAACGTCTTTTGATAGGAACCGCCGTCTCGGCGGGTGTAGCGCATGCGGTGGTCCACGTTTTGAAGGATCACTTTGATGAGCCGGATGAGGACAGCATCGCCCCGGAAGCGGTGGACCATGAAATGAAGCGCCTGCACGCGGCGCTGGATGTGACCCGCCAGGAGATCGAGGCGCTACGCCGTGAGATGGGCGCCGAGGAGGGCAGCGCGGAGAGCGAGATTTTCGAGACGCACCTGCTGATCATTCAGGACGGCTCCATCCTGCGTCAGGTGGAGAAAACCGTGCGGGAGCAGCTCATCAGCGTGGATTTTGCCTACTATCGGCTGATGACGAAGCACATGGAGAAGCTCCGTGGGCTTCAAGATGCCTATCTGCGGGAGCGCTTCCTCGACATCAAAGACGTCACTCAGCGTGTGATGCGCCATCTGCGCGGTGAACTGCTGGAAACGCCGATGTTTGACGAGCCCGTCATCATCGTGGCGCATGACCTGACGCCTTCCGATACGGTTCAGCTCGACCGTTCGAAGGTGCTGGGCTTTGCCCTGGAGACCGGCAGCGCCGTCTCGCATGCCGCCATCATTGCCAAATCGCTTGCCATCCCGGCGGTGGTCAAGCTGCACGGCATCTGCGAGACGCTGCACAGCGGCGATGCGGTCTTTCTTGATGGCGAAGAGGGGCATCTCATCGTCAATCCCACGCCTGAAACGCTCGCCCGCTATCGCAGCCGTGAGGAGCAGGCAGAGAAACGCGAAGACGTCTTTCAGGTGGACCGCCATGGCGAGGCCTGCACGACCTGCGGTGCCGTCATCTGCGTGGGAGCGAACGCTGAATTCGTGGAGGAGGCGCAAATCGTCAATGACAGCGGTGCGGAGGAGGTGGGCCTCTTCCGCACGGAGATGCTGCATCTCGAAAATCCGGATTCTACGGAGGATGAAATCGCCACAGCTTACACCACCGTCGTCAAATCGCTCGCTCCGAAGCGTGTCGTCTTCCGCACGCTCGATTTGGGTGGCGATAAGGTCGATGAGCGTCTCGCGGAAGAGCCAGAACCCAATCCCTTCCTCGGCTGGCGCGGCATCCGCCTCTCGCTCGGAAAGCCGGATATGTTTCGCACGCAGCTTCGTGCCTTGCTTCGTGCGGCGATGCATGGACGAGTAGGTATTATGTTTCCGATGGTCTCCGGTCTGCAGGAGGTGATCGATGCGAAAGCTCTGTTGGCGCAATGCGCCGCCGAATTGGAAAGCGAGGGGCATACCGTGCCAGAGGAAATCGAGGTGGGGGCGATGATCGAGATCCCCAGCGCGGCGCTTTCCGCTGATCAGATCGCTGCGGAGGTTGATTTCTTTAGCCTCGGCACGAATGACCTCATCCAATACACCCTCGCCGTGGATCGCCTGAACGATCGGGTGGCAGGCCTTTACCAGCCCACCCATCCAGCGGTGCTTCGGTTGATTGATTTATCCGTCCAGGCCGCCCGCCGTGCAGGCATCCGCATCGGCATCTGCGGTGAAATGGCCTCCAGCTTGGAGCTGACGCCGCTCATGATCGGCCTCGGCCTGAACGAACTCAGCGTCGCCGCTGGTCAGGTGGCTCGTGTGAAGCATGCCATTCGTCAGCTCAACGTGCCAGAGTGCCAGGCACTGGCCGTGGAGGCGCTCAAGCGAAGCCTGCCCGGCGAGATCCTCGAACTCACTCGCTCGCACGCTCTGCGGTGCTACCCAGAGCTGTTTGAATAGGACGGATCATTCCGCCAGTGCCCCATCAGCCCACCTCCGCGTCTTCTCATGCCTCCCACCATCATTCTCATGGGCGTCTCTGGCAGCGGGAAGTCGGTCATCGGTCAAAAGCTCGCTCAACGGCTGGGTGGCACCTTTGACGATGGGGATGATTTCCATCCGCCCGCCAACAAAGCCAAGATGTCCACCGGCACCCCGCTCACGGATGAGGACCGCTGGCCTTGGTATGCCACGCTGCGCCAGCGCATCCTCGATCAACGTGGCAAGACGCCCGTGCATATCGTCGGCTGCTCCGCGTTGAAGCCCATTTACCGCGACAAGCTCCGTGGCGATGACGATGCCAGCCAGATTGTCTTTGTGCTCCTCGATGGCTCCCGCGAACTCATCACCGAACGCATGGCCGCTCGAAAAGGGCATTTTATGCCTCTCAGCCTGCTCGAAAGTCAGCTCGCCACCCTCGAAATCACGCCGGACCTCGTCCGGGTGTCCATCGAGCCATCCCCAGATGAAATCGTCGAGTCCATCGTGGGGTTCCTGACCTCGAAGGCGTGAGTTTTTCGGCCTGATATGGCGCCCGTCGAAGTGAGTCTGACAAAGGCGGGTCGGCAGGGAGGCTTCGAAAGCAAAACCAGCTACTTTGAGTGAGGGCAGGGGGGCAACCGCCGGCAAAGGTCAAACTCAGGCTTGTCAGATCATGGTTTTACATGATTGTTATGGAAATTACAATTCTATTACACGAAAGCCGCCCTCCAATGCCTCACTTCCTTCGCCGTTCCCCCGCATTCCTGGGCCTATTTCTCTCTGCTTTTCTCGTTTCGCAGCCCGTGGCTCGGGCGGTCTTGGTGATCGACGACTTTGATGCGTTCAGCTTTTTATCCGTCGGAGGCCCGCCCGCAGGCGCTATGTCCAACTTTGCCGCTTACTCGACGGCGCAGGCTCTTGGCCTTGAGCGGGATGCCGTTATTACCCGTGATAGTGCCAATAGCGGATCCGTCTCGATGGATATTTCAGGGTCCGTCGCCAGCCAGCTCTCGTATGCCTCCGCCCCATTCACGAGCGGTCAACTGATGCTCAGCTACGACGGCATCGACGGCTCTGCGGGACTCAATCCCGTTGGGCTGGGGAGTATCGACATCACGCAGAGTGGGGCCAATACGGGCCTTTTTCTTCGCTCCACCTCGGATCTGGGTGCGGAACTGGTTTTTACGATCTACACCGATGCGGATTACTTCTCGACCGCCACCATTCCGATCTTGGCGGACTCCAGTTTTACCTTTCAGGATTACTTCACACCCTTTTCCCTCTTCGTTACCGGTGGCTCGCTCGGTGGTGCGGATTTCACACGGGTAGGAGCCATCACGATATGGCTCGACGGCAGCACTCAGGGCACCGATGTGAGCCTGGAGACCATCATTTCGGCCCCCACCCCGGTTCCGGAGCCTGGTTCGTCCCTTTTGATGGGCTTGGCCGCGATGATCTACTTACGCCATCGGCGTCGGGCGTAATCGCCTGAAAATAGGTTGAGGTAGGTGCGGCAGGCATGTGAGGATGCCTCTCCATTGATGAAAACGCTCTTCCTCCTCCTCGCCGTCCTCGGCGTCTGTTCGGCCACCATCCAGGCCGAGCCTGTGTCGGAACTTAAGAACGAACTCAAAGCCAGACGCAAGGTGGTCAATGACTGGTTCAAAGCGGAACTCATCAAGCTCGCAAAACGAGCGAGGACTGATGATGAGCGCCGAAAAGTCCTGACGGCTTGCGACTGGGAATGGGACGCGGGAGATGCAGGCGTCACCTCGATCACCTTGAAGGAAGGCGGTAGCGGCATTCACCACTATCAGGGGGAGGCCTTCGCCTGGTCCAGCGAGGGGTGGACTGTGAAGCTGGTGCTTTCGAAAGGCGCGATGGCGACGCTCAAGATGGATCCTGACACCCTAAAGTGCACGGGTAAAGATTTTGACGGTAAGAACACCGTCAAAGCCAGTCCGAAGCTGGAGCCCTAACGTCTGCGGAAACAGCCGACAGACGACTTGCCACGACGCTGCCGCGAAGGCGGAGCGTCATGAAACTTGGAGCCTGAAACGTGAAACGATGGGTGCCTTACGGCACAGCCACCTGCGGCAGGTGCCACACCTTCTCGGCGTATTCGAGGATGGTGCGGTCGCTGCTGAATTTGCCGACTCTTGCGGTGTTGAGGATGGCTTTGCGGGTCCACTCGGACGGGTTTTGATAGGCCCAGCCGACTTTAGCCTGCGCGGCGGAGTAGCTGTCGTAATCGGCCATGACGAGGAAGGGGTCGCCGTGATGGAGGAGGCTGTCGCGGAGGGGCTTGAACTCGTTGGCGTTGCCGGTGAAGGCATCGCTGGTGAGCCAGTCGAGGCTGAGGCGAAGCTCTTCGCTGGCCCAGTAGAAGTCCATGGGGTTGTAGCCCTTGGCGCGGAGTTCGGTGACCTCTTCGACGGTGAGGCCGAAGATGAAGATGTTGTCGTCGCCGACTTCTTCGAGGATCTCGACATTGGCCCCATCGAGCGTGCCGATGGTGAGAGCGCCGTTGAGGGCGAGCTTCATGTTGCCGGTGCCGGAGGCTTCCTTGCCAGCGGTGGAGATTTGCTCGCTCAGATCGGCCGCGGGGATGATGCGCTCGGCGATGGAGACGCCGTAGTTCGGGATGAAGACGACCTTCAGCTTGCCGCCGATGCGCGGATCGTTGTTCACCTTCGCGGCGAGGGCGTTGATGGCATGGATGATGTTTTTGGCGAGGTAGTAGCCGGGAGCAGCCTTGGCACCGAAAACGAAGACACGTGGGGCGATGTCGAGGTTCGGGTTGTCGAGCAGATGGCGGTAGAGGCTGACGATGTGGATGAGATTGAGGTGCTGGCGTTTGTACTCGTGGAGGCGCTTGATCTGCACATCGAAGAGCGCATCTGGACTCACGCACACGCCGCAGCTATCCTGGATGATCTTTGCGAGGCGCACTTTGTGGCCGCGTTTGATGTCGTGGAAGCGCTGCTGGAAGGAGCTGTCGGTGGCGAATTTTTCGAGGCCGCGGAGCTTCGAGGCATCCTTGAGCCAGCCGGAGCCGATGGACTCGGTTATGAGGGCGGAGAGCTCCGGATTGCAGACGTCGAGCCAGCGGCGGAAGGTGACGCCATTGGTGAGATTGAGGAAGCGCTCGGGATACAGCTCGTGGAACTCGGGGAAGAGTCGCTCGCAAAGCAGACGCGTGTGCAACGCGGCGACACCATTGGTCGCATGCGAGCCGAGGACGCTCATGTGAGCCATGCGCACGGCTTTGTGGCCGCCGCGTTCCTCGATGAGGGAGAGGATTTTCTTCTTCTCATTATCTCCGGGCCATTTGGCTTCGACTTCGTGCGTGAGGAAGAGGTGATTGATCTGATAGATGATCTGGAGGTGACGCGGCAGCACACGCTCGAAAAGACCGACGGACCACGTTTCGAGGGCCTCGGGGAGAAGCGTGTGATTGGTATAACCAAAGGTCTGCTGGCAGATGCTCCATGCCTGGGCCCAATCGAGCTTTTCCTCATCGACGAGGATGCGCATGAGCTCTGGAATGGCGACGGCGGGATGCGTGTCGTTGAGCTGGATGGCGGCTTTGGAGGGAAATTCGCTCCACGGAAGGTTGTAGCCGTTTTTGAAGCGCCGGATGATGTCGGCGAGCGAGCAGGCGACGAAGAAGTACTGCTGCACGAGGCGCAATTCCTTGCCGCTCTCCGTGCTGTCGTTCGGGTAGAGCACTTTCGACACGGTCTCGGCCATGGCCTTCTCGCGGATGGCATCGATGTAGCCGCCGTCGTTGAAGATTTGGAGATTGAGGTCTTCATCCGCCTGCGCTTGCCAGAGTCGCAGGACGTTAACGGTGTGGGATTCATAACCGACGATCGGGATGTCCCATGGAAGGCCGAGGAGGCACTTCGTATCGACCCACTCGTAATGCGGATTGCCGAGGTCGTCGAACTTCTGCACGCTGCGGCCATAGAGATGAATCTTTTGGCGGTAGGAAGGGCGGGCGATCTTCCACGGGCTGCCATCGCGCATCCAAGCATCGGGATGCTCGATCTGCTTGCCGTTCACGAACTCCTGCTTGAAGAGGCCGAACTCATAATGGATGCCGTAGCCGATGGCGGGCAGGTTCAGCGTGCTGAGCGAGTCCATGAAGCACGCGGCGAGACGGCCGAGACCACCATTGCCGAGGCCCATGTCGGGCTCGCGTTGAAGGAGGGAGTCGAGATCCTTGCCCATCTCGCCGAGAGCGGCCTTCGTGTGATCGTAGAGACCAGAATTGCGGAGATTGTTCTCCAAAAGCCGGCCCATGAGATACTCCAGCGAGAGGTAATGCACGCGGCGCACGCCTTCCTGACGATGCAGCGAGCGAGATTTCGTGGACATGTCCATCACACGGTCACGCACGGCCAAGCAGGTGGCCACCCACCAGTCATTCTCGGAAGCGGACTTCACATAGGCACCGAGGGTGAAGCGCAGGTGATTGGTGATCGAGACTTTGAGCGACTCGGTGGAGTCGGAAGGCGGGCAATTGAGCGGAGATTCCATGGAAAGGGACAAAGAACAAAAATGAGGCCGCCACGAAGGGCGAGCGAAGGCGGAAGGGCAAGTAGATGGATGGTGAAAGGGCCGTTTCAAAGCCCTAATGAGCACTTGCTGTGCCGGGACGGCGGGAAAGTGGGCGCAGACTGGCATCGGGGCATGCCGCGGGCACAAAAAAGCCTCCCGGCATGGCTGCGAGGAGGCTTTAAAAAGCAGGCCGTGGTTGCCTCACATGGCAAAAATCTTGTCCATGCGCTCGACGAGCATGCGGAGGCCGTTGGGGTTGATGCCACCGCGTTGTTCGCTGATGGCCCAACCGGTGTAGCCGATGCTGTCGAGGGCTTTCATGATGGCGGCCCAGTTGTTCGTGCCTTCGGTGAGGTCGCAATCGAAGCCTTTCCACACGCCTTCGTCCTTCATCTTCTTGGTGCTGTATTCTTTGACGTGGATGCGGTTGATGCGCTGGCCGAGCACAGGGATCCAATGCTCCGGCCAGCCGTAGCGCAGCACGTTGCCGATGTCGAAATGCCAGCCGACGATGGGATCGCCGATCTCGTCGAGGAATTTCACGGCCTCAATGGGGCTGAGGATGAAGTTGTTCCAGACGTTCTCGATGGAGATCTTCACGCCGAGTTCCTTGGCGAGCGGCACGGCCTTCTTGATCTGGGCGATGGAGCGGTCCCAGGCCTGCTGGTAGGTCACGTCATCGCCGACGGTGCCGGGAACGACGAGGATGGAATCGGTGCCGTAGGCCTTCGCATCGCGGAGGGTTTGAAGGACACCTTGCAGGCCTTCTTCGCGAGTTTTTTCATCGGGATGGGTGAGCGTCTGCTTCCAGTGCGTGTGGCAGCATACGCTGGCGGCTTGCAAGCCGGACTGGCCGAGGGCATCGAGCACTTCTTGCTGATTCAGGCCTCCGGCGGGCTCCACGCCTTCGTAACCGGCCTCTTTGGCCGCTTTGTATTTCTCGATGAGCGTGCCTTTGAAGCCGAGGGTGCCGCCCATGATGGCCTTGCGCAGCTTGCGGGCGGGTTTGGCTTCTTGTGCTGGCAGAAGACTACCCGAGGCAGCGGCGAGAGTGGAGACGGAAAGGGTGCGGAGGAAGCGGCGGCGGTTGGACATGGTCTTTGGAATACGCCAAAGCGCCGCGTTTTGTCACGAATCAAATCACACCGGCTTCCGCAACTCGTCGAGCGCATTGATAAGGTGTCCTTCGAGGACGTCCTTGCTCAAGTAAGCATCACCGGCCTTTCGGAGGAGGACGAAGCGGATGCGGCCCTTCTCGAATTTTTTGTCCATGCGGGCGATGCGCATGACTTCGTCGGTCGAAAACTCCTCGCCGAGCAAGACGGGGAGTTCGAAGCGCTTCAGGAGGTTCACGATGCGGTCGTGCTCCTGCGAATTGAGGCCGCTCATCTGCGTGGAGAGCCAGGCAGCAGCTCGCAGGCCGAGGGAGATAGCCTCGCCGTGGAGGAGTTTGCCATAGCCGGCGGCGGCCTCGATGGCGTGACCGATGGTGTGGCCGAAATTGAGAAGGGCCCGTGTGCCGATGGTCTCGAACTCATCCGCCTCGACGATGGCGGCTTTGATGGAAATGTTGCGCCGGATGACGGCCACGAGGTCGCCTTTGCCATCGGCGATGGCATCAATCTGTGCGTAGAGGCTGGGATCTTTGATTGCTGCGTGCTTGATGATCTCGGCAAAGCCTTCATTCCACTCACGCTTTGGCAGCGAGGAGAGCGTGTCGATATCTGCGATGACCAAAACAGGCTGGTGGAAGGCGCCGACCATGTTTTTCGCGTCGGGCAGGTTCACGCCGGTTTTGCCGCCGACGGAGCTATCCACCTGCGAAAGCACGGTGGTGGGGATTTGGACATAAGGGATACCGCGCTGGTAAATGGCCGCGCAGAAGCCGCCGAGGTCACCGATGACACCGCCACCGAGAGCGACGACGAAGCTTTTGCGGTCGAGGCCGGCCCTGGCCATTTCACTGAGCACGGTCTCGCTGCTGATGAGGGACTTTGAGGCCTCTCCGGCAGGCACGGTGATGAGGTGCGGTTCCTTCCCGGCATCACGCAGGCTTTGGAGGACCTTCTCCGCGTACAGTTGGGCGACATTCGAATCGGTGATGACAGCACAGCGGGTGCGGTCAGCGAGTTTTTTGTTCACTTCCTGGCCAACCGTGGTGAGCAGCCCCTTGCCGACCTGCACGACGTAGCTGCGCGGGCCGAGATTGACGAAGACGGGACGGATGGGGGGAGGAGGCATTTGAAAAGATAAAAGCTAAAACGAAATCAGACGCAGGGCGGTATCAAGGGCGGACTGTGCGGTGGATGAGGAATCGAGGCAAATCGTTTGGTAGCACGTCTCACGCCGAAACCAGGTGGCCTGACGCTTGGCATACTGCCGGGTGGCGATGCTGATGGCCTCGATGGTTTGCTCGCGGGTGAGTTTGCCGGTGAGGTGATCGCGGATCTCACGGATGCCGATGGCTTTGCAGGCCGTGAGGGAGACTTCGCCAAGCGCCGCGACCTCTTCGATGGCTCCGCTGGCGAGCATCTGCCGCGTGCGGGCCTCGATGCGGCGGCACAGGGCCTCGCGTTCCCAATTCAAAACGAGGCCACGAATATCCGGCGTGGCGTTTTGAAAGCTCTGGCGCAGTTCGGACTGCGGTTTGCCGGTGAGGAGACAGATTTCGAGGGCTCGCTCGACGTAGCGCGGATTGCGAAGATTGACCGTCGTGGCCGCAGCGGGGTCGAGAGTGAGCAACTCGGCCACCTTTTGCTCCAGCGGCATGAGGCGGAGTTTTTCACGCATGGCTGCGTCGCCTTGCGGCAGCGGCGCGAGGCCATGAGTGAGCGCTTTGAGATACAAACCGGAGCCGCCGACCACGAGGGGCGTTTTCCCACGCGAGGCGATCTCTTCGAGCACGGGCTTGGCGAGGTCATGATAGCGTTGTGCATCACAGGCTTCGGTGAGCGGCAGCACGCCGTAGAGATGATGCGGCACGCGGGCGAAGTCAGCTGCGGTGGGCTTTGCCGTGAGCATATCAAGGCCTGCGTAAAGCTGAAAGGCATCCGCGTTGACGATCTCGCCGTCCACTTGCGAGGCTAGTTCCAGCGCGAGGGCAGATTTGCCGGACGCGGTGGGTCCGGCGAGGAAGATCGTGGAGGAGGGCAGCATGATCAGCGAGTGGCCCGCTGGATGCCTTCTCCGGTGCGGCGGACACCATAGCCCACCCAGTCCACCGCTTTATCCACGCCACGGCCAGCCCGCTCCACGGGGCCTTCGCCTCGGCGATTGCGGCAGGAGGTGAACAAAATCGACAGGCTCAAAAAGAGGAAAACGGTCGTTTTCATGGACGCAGATTAGTTTTCTCCAAGGAAATCTCAAGAGGCGGTCCTGACGCATTTGAGGAACGGGCGGACAGGTGAAATCCATCATCTGGGAACCTTTGCCACGGTCGAAACCGAAGCTGAATTAGCGAACAATAAGCCGTTTGGCCGTGTTCATTTAGCTGGAATGAGTGAATTAAACGTAAATTATCAAAATTGAAAGGTTTCACGCTTTGGAAATAAGATTTATGTCATAAATGCCATATTATTGTCTTGCGCTGTTGTTTCTAGCCACTAGAATTGTCACAACAAAGACTCAACCACAAGACCATGAATTCAACCCTCACCGCCAACTACCCCGGACAACCCAATGTGGCTCTGCTAGATGCTTTGGAAGCCCGCCGTGTCTGGCGTGAAAAGGAGCAGGTTTCACCACACTGGTGGGTGGTGGCCTCGGTGTTTGGGGATCTCTTGATGGCTTTCGTGGCTGCTTTTGCCGCTTACGGACTTCGCTTCCACACGGCCATTCGTGAACTGGGTATCGTGGATCCCATCTCCCTTCGCCAATACCTGGGCTACATCGTGCTGGGCAGCGTTTCGCTCGTGTTTGTGCTCGGCTGGCAGGGAATTTATCACTCCAATGTGCTGCTGCGCAGCCGACTCATCGCCTCCCGTGTGGCCAAGAGCGTGCTGATTTGGACCGCCAGTTTCCTCGCGATCAGCCTCGCTTTGAAGCTGGAGCCTTCGATCTCCCGCGTCTTCATGGCTCTCAATGGAGCCTGTGCTTTGCTCCTTCTGCTGAGCTGGCGCACGCTTTTTCACAGCTACCTGCGCTCTCCTGGCCGGGTCGAGGCTCTTCAGCAGCGCACGCTTTTCGTCGGCTGGAACAAGGATGCCCTTTCGCTTTGGAAGACCCTCAAGCGGGATCAAGCCAGCGCCTATGACATCGTGGGCTGGGTGCAGATCGATCCCGAAGCGCAGGAAGCCCTGCCCGAGACGGAGTTTCCCTGCCTAGGCAGCCTCGCCGAGGTGGAGCGTCTGATCGGCACGCATGCGGTGGACATGGTCATCGTGGCTGACCTGCATGGTGCCCGCGACCAAATGATCGCTCTGGCGAATCTCTGTGAGCGCGAGATGATCCAATTCAAGGTCATCCCTTCCGTCTTCCGCGTCTTTTCCTCCGGTCTGGCTCTCGAAACCATCGCTGGCACTCCCATCCTCGGCGTCACCCGCCTGCCTTTGGATCACACGATCAACGTGATGGCTAAACGTGCGCTCGACATCGTCGGTGCCCTCGTGGGTCTCCTGCTCAGCGGCCCGATCGTGGCCCTTTTCGGTGCTTTGGTGTGGCTGGAGTCCAAAGGCTCCATCTTTTACCGCCAGCGCCGCTGGGGTTACAACGGCGTGCCCTTTGAGATCATCAAGATCCGTTCCATGAAGCTCAACGCAGAGCAGGGCAAAGGGGCTCAATGGTGCGTCAAAGACGACCCGCGCCGTCTCCGAGTGGGTGCTTTCATGCGCAAAACGAACATCGACGAGCTGCCGCAGTTCTGGAACGTGCTGAAGGGCGAAATGAGCCTCGTCGGCCCTCGTCCCGAGCGTCCGGAACTCATCGCCGGCTTCAAGCACGAGATTCCTCACTACAACGCCCGCCACACGGCCAAGCCCGGCATGACCGGCTGGGCGCAGATCAACGGCCTGCGCGGCGATACCGATCTCGGCGAGCGCATCCAGTGCGACCTCTGGTATCTGGAAAACTGGAGCCTCTGGCTCGACATCCAGATCATGGCGCTGACCTTTTTCAAGCGTGACAACGCCTATTGAGGCTCTGTCAGATCAGTGAGGCGAGATTTTTCGGCAGCGGAGAATCAAAGCGCATCTTCCGGCCGTCATCGGGGTGCTTAAACACAAGCTGGCTGGCATGCAGAGCGAGGCGTTCCGCCGGATCACTCTTGGCACCGTAGCGAACATCCCCCAAGACAGGGCAGTGGGCATCGGAGAGCTGGACGCGGATCTGGTGACGGCGTCCGGTATCGAGATTGAGCTCCACGAGGGCACGCCCGGCACCGCGTTTCAGCACGCGATAGTGGGTGACTGCCTCGCGGGTATCCTCGCTGGCCGCAGCGCTGTAAACACGCATGGGATTGGACTCATCGAGATGAGAGCGAAAGGTGCCCTCGGGCTTGGCGGGGATGCCTTCGGTGATGGCGAGGTAGCGTTTTTCAAAGTTCTGCCAGTTTTCCTGAAGGGTGCGTTTGGCTTCCTCGGTCTTGGCGAAGACGATCAGGCCAGAGGTTTCGCGGTCGAGGCGGTGAACGATCCACACACGTAGTTTCGGCGTCACGGAGCGGACGTGGTCCATGAGCACGGAGTAGATGTTTCGCCCTTTGCCGCTGTCTTTGGCGATGGTGAGCCATCCAGCGGGCTTTTCGACCACGAGAAGCGAGGCGTCTTCATGAAGGATTTTGAGGCCGGGGGGCAGGGGAGAGACCTCCTCGACGGGCTTTTTCTGCGGGCGGATGGCGATTTTATCTCCGGCGGACAAAGCGTGATCGAATTGCGTGATGGAGCGGCCATTGACCTGCACGGAGCCATGCTTCAGCCACTGGCGGACCTTGGTCTTTTTGGCCTCCGGAAAGGCCTCAAAGAGGAAGGGAAGGAGGGTGCTGGAGGTGGTGACGGTTTGTTCGAGCTTCATGAGGTAAGGGATGGGTTTCGGCGGCGTGCAATGCCCACGAGCATGCCCACGCCACCGGCGACGAAGAGCAGGGGAAACCAGATGGAATAGAGCGCTGCCCGCGTGCCGGGAAGGAGCACGGAGTCCGCTGGATCGGCAGGATTCACCCGGCAGACCTGTCGCGTGCCAGGTGGGAACTGCTGCTGCACTACCTGCGCCTTGTCGAGGTGGGCACTGGGAGCCGCCTCGACATGACGGATGCGAGTGGAGACATGCGAAACGCCGCCAACGTCATAGCGATACCGAATCTTGACCTCATGAGCGAGGGCGGAGGTCGGCGTGGGACGTTCACTCACGATGTGTGAGGCCTCGATGAGGCAGGGTACCTCCGGCCATGAGCGACTGACGGAGGTCATTTGGTAGGAAAGCCAGAGCCTCCACGCAAAAAACGATCCGGCGACGATGAGCACGACTCCCATCGCCGCGAGCCACCATTTTCCTGCATGATCTGCGTGCATCTTTGTTTCTCCCGCGCGGCCGTCTTTGAGCGGAGTAGCGATTCTTTGACTAGCCGCCGCGAAGGCTCCATACAAGGAAACAAATTATTCGCAAACCTCACATGTCTGAAACTCCCGTCATGTTCATCCGTCCGCCTCGCTGGCTCGTGAAGCCAGATGCCGAAGGCGCGGCCGAACTGGCAGCCGAGACCGGTTTACCGTCTCTGCTCACCCACCTGCTCGCTCAGCGTGGCATCACCACCGCGGAAAAGGCGCGGGACTTTCTCGTGCCGAAACTGGCCACCCTGGGCGATCCCCGTCTCCTGCCGGAGATGCCCGCCGCCGTGGAACGCATGCTGAAGGCCGTGGATGAGAAGCAGAAGGTGGTTCTTTACGGAGATTACGATGTGGATGGCGTGACCTCGATGGCCCTGCTGCACCTCGTTTTGAAGGCCTACGGGCTGGAAACGAAGCTCTTCCTGCCCTCCCGCATGGAAGAAGGCTACGGCCTGAGCATGGATGGACTGGCCAAATGCTTCGAGCTTTTCGGCAAGCCGGATCTCCTCATCGCGCTGGATTGCGGCACGACCTCTCTCAATGAAACGGCGTGGCTGGCTGAGCAGGGCGTGGACTGTGTGATCGTGGATCACCACGAGCTTTCCCCCCTCGGGAAACCTAAATGCCTCGCGATGGTAAATCCGAAGCTCGGCGAGGAATGGCACTACTTCTGCACCGCAGGCCTCGTCTTCAAAGTATCCCATGCGCTGCTCAAAACACGCCCAGCGCCGAATTTCGACCTCAAAGAAACGCTCGATCTCGTGGCCCTGGGCACCGTGGCGGACCTCGTGCCGCTGGTGAGTGAAAACCGCCTTCTCGTGCGACGTGGCCTGGAGGCACTGGGGCAGACGCAGCGCCTCGGCCTGCGGGCCCTGAAGCAGCTCGCGGGCGTGGACGGTCTGGTGCAGACGCATCACGTCAGCTTCCGCCTGGGTCCCCGTCTGAATGCCGCAGGCCGGCTGGATACGGCCGCCAAGGCGCTCGAACTGCTCCTCGCTCCTGAAATGGAGACGGCCGCCGAGCTAGCCAACCTGCTCGAAGCCCAAAACAAAGACCGCCAGAACGTTGAGCAAGCCGTTCACGCCGAGGCCGAGGCCATGCTCGGCACACTGGGGGATCTCGATGATCTCTCCGCCATCGTGCTCGGCTCACGAAACTGGCATCCCGGCGTCATCGGCATCGTCGCCTCCCGGATTTCGCGGCTTTGCCACCGTCCCACCATCCTCGTTTCCTTCGGTGAAGACGGCGTGGGAAAGGGCAGCGGCCGTAGCATCCCCGGTTTTTCCTTGGTCGAGGCCATCGAAGTCTGCAACGAGCACCTTCTCGGCGGCGGCGGACACGCGATGGCGGCCGGCATCTCCGTGGAGGAGTCCAAGTTTGATAGCTTCCGCGTCGCCTTTTCGGCGGCTGCCCGCAAAGCCCTCAGCGATGAGGCTATGACGCCTCTTTTGGAGCTCGATGCCGAGGTGAAGCTCAAAGACCTCACGCTCTCCTTTTTGGAGAACTACAAGCTGATGGAGCCTTTTGGGCAAAAGAACCCTGAACCCTTGTTTTTCTGCCGTCGCGTCATGCCGAAACTACCCGGCCGCAGCATCAAAGGGAAGCATCTGCGCCTCATGCTCACCCAGGATGGGGCAGGAATGGACAGCGTCTGGTTCAATGCCCCCATCGGCAAACTGCCCCCCGCCCCCTGGGATGTGGCGATGCGCCTCCAGCGCAGCTTTTTCCGCGGTCAGGAACAGTGGCAGGTCACGCTCGATAGCGTGCGTGCCTCGGAATAACCTGTTCATTACGAAGTGTTGATCTTCGGACCAGAGCTTACGAATGATATGAGAAGCAGGGATGGCTTCGAACACGAGGGCGGTGCCTGGAGGCCTTGCGGCCTGAGCTTCGCGAACCACACGGGAAGGGCGGTTCACTTGGCGGGTGCGGAGCTGCGACGATCAGGAGCACACTGCATTGCGGTGAGGGTGGGAGCGGGCGGAGCACCTTCATGGCTGGCAACGGCGCTGAGCCGAGGAGCTTCGCGACGAGCTGGGGATGGCTTTTTATTTTGTCAGCCAGCTGCACCCCGTTTCCATTATCTAGGCAACGCATCCATTGTATCCGACAGTAAGGCTGCGGAAGCCGGATGCACCAAAAGATTCAAATGCGACGCTATCATCTTTTGTGCTCGTGAAGACGTGGCAGGCAGGGCAGCAGGTGGAGTTGGCCTACCACGAAAGCCACAGTGGTTTAGCAGGTGAGTGAACACGCTGGACGAGTAGCCACCATCCCAATTGGCAAGTAGTTTTCCACCACGATATCGGGTTACGATCAAATCAATTGCTTGATCGCGAATATCCAAAGTGAAAGTGAAAGCTAAGTTTTTACCGCAATAAACCACAGATGCCGTGGTTGGGCTTTCAGTATCGAATTTTGAAGCACGGTGGAAGCCATGCGATTGGAAAATGCTCGCCGCAGCAGCATCAACCTCAAGTCGAAACTCCTTACTCGAAATTGGCTCTTCAGTCATAGCTATTTCATGATTTACGGATCAAAGCCGGATACACCTCCCTGAAACTTACCAGAACGCTGGTAAAGCTGCTGATAGTCCCCGTAGTCTAGAAGTTGCTTCCGCTCACTACCGTAAGCTGAACTTGCTGGTCTTCCAAGGCTTGGATCAATTCTATTTTGTAGTCTGCGACCAAAAGCAGGACCAATATCCAAAAACTGGCGTCCATCAGCCTTCATTGTAGCGATAAATTCATCATTGAGCGATTGAGTCCATTTTCGACCCGCTAGCCACCCATCTATTGTTTCGCCACCTACTCTGCCTGCATATGCATTCACCCGCATCATGTCCTCGCCAATGATCACAGGCGATTTATTCAATGCCTTCATTTTGGCCGCAAAAGAGGTTAATGTCTTGGCGCTTCCTCCCGTCTCAACGGTGAGTGCAATATCCAACGCCATCCAAGCAGCATCTTTCATCGTCTCTTGAACTGCAAAAAGAGGGTCGGCCTCAAGTCTGTCTTGATAGTCTTTCTCCGCGATTTGTTGAACTGCTCTTGCCACTTCAGCATCAGCAAACCTGATTTCAGGTATGTCCTTGGTCGTTTCGTCACGAGCACTTGACTCAATACTTTCTTCTACGGCATCGAAAAAGGGGTGCTCCTGAGGCACATCTTTTTTCTCATCAAGCCGGGGATCAGGCAGGCGATCCTCGTCCCGTATGGTTGAACCACGCGAGCTGGTTTTTTTACCTGATGAAGTTGTGGGCTGATTAATTGGCCGCTTTCCATCTACCACAGTGGCCAATCCCTTCGGATCAAATCCCGTCCAAGGATTCTGCATGACATAGGCATAGAGGTTTGGGCCGTCCACAAAGCCCGCCGGGTCTCTTGAAAGCCACACACCCGTCTCGATGTCCCGATACCGGAAGCCCTCATTGAGCAGGCCTGTGGGGTCTTCGTCTTTGCTGTTGCCGCGCTGCTTGTCTTTGTTCTCGCCGGTTTCCTTCGTGCGCTTGCCGTAGGCTTCGTAGCTGGCGGTCCAGGTGAGGGCGGCGTAGGCGTCGGATTGGGCGACGATGTCGCCACGGCCGTTGGAGAGGTTGTAGCGGAGCGTGCGGGAGGAAGAGACGGAGGCGGAGGCAGATTCGCTTCGCGAGGTGTAGAGCAGGCCACCCACACCGCCGCCCATGTCGGGGCCGCGGGTGTATTCGACAGCGAGCGACGAGGCTTCGGAGGCGATAATCGTCGGATCCCAGTCCATGGTCGTGCGTTCGTATTCCGCGACGCTTAATCCGCCGCTGAACACGATGGCGGTTCGTTCTTGCTCGGATGAATCGAGGGTCTGCTCCTTGGTGCCTACACGCCGGGTGCGGTAGTCGTAGTCGTAGCTGAACCTGCGGCCGGGCGTGAAGACGCCTGCTTCTATGGTATCTGGGAGAGTGACGCTGCTGAGGCGGTCCTGGGCATCCCAGGTGTAGGAGGTGGTACGTTGCCTGTAACTATAGGTAGCGTTATCGAAGGTGGTCACGAACTGTTTGATGCGGTTGCCGGCTGCATCGTATTGGTACGCGACGGATTTCCAGTCCCCCTCTTGAGGTCCCAGATACTCCCAGATATGGAGCTGGTTGACGTGATTGTAGGTGTAGTCCCAGTGGCCGGGCTCGGTGCCGCCAGTGACGGTCTTGGTCTTCCGGTTGTTGGCGGCGTCGTAGGTGTAGTCGGTGGTGACGGTGTCTTCACCGCTGCTGGTGATGGTGGCGATGGTCTCGGTGGTGAGGCGGTTATTGTCGTCATAGCCCATCGTGGTGCGGCGCAGCTCTCCGGCCCGCGTGGTTTCCCCAGGCCAGGTTTCCTCCTGCTTCGTCACATTGCCGAGCAGATCGTGACTCCAGCTAAATTCGGCCAAAACGTTGGCCTCGCTCATGGCGGGCGTCTTGAACAGCGTGCGGTCCGTGAGCCTGCCGAGGGCATCGTAAGTGTTTTGGCTCGTTTGGCCGTTCGCCGCCACGAGGATGACGGCGCGACCGGCCTTGTCGTAGCCGTAACGGGTGAGGCGGTCCCCATCGACGATGGCCTCGGGGCGGTTCAGGCCGTCGTAGGAGGTCTCAACAACGCGACCGGTGCTGTAGCTGGCTTTGACGCGGTTCCCAGCGAGGTCGTATGCATACTCGTGAACCTGCCCTTGGGAGGACTCGGCGGTGACGCGGCCCATGGCGTCGTAGGTGTAGCTCACGCTGCGAGCGAGATCAGGGATGCGGGTTGAGAGATCGCTGCCGACCGTTTCCGGCTGGTATTCGGTGACGGTGAGGAGCTTGCCAGCATTGTCGTAGTTGTAGGTGCGAGAGAGCAGAATGCCGCCATCAGGCATGGGAGCGGCAGGATCGGGCAGCACATAGGGGTTCGACTCCCAGGCATTGACTTCCAGCAACCTGTCACGGGCATCATAAGCGTAACTCGTGTAGATCCCGCGCGGGCTGAGCTGTCCCAGCTTTTGCACGGCATTGTATTGATACAGCCAAGTGTCGCTACCTCCGAAGGTCTGCTGGAGGAGGCGGTTGAGGCCATCGTAGTAGAACACCGTGATCTGGCCGAGTCCATCATAGACGATGGTGCGGTTGCCGGCGTTGTCGTAGGCGAAGCCGTTGTAGATGCCTTCGGCGTCGAGGGTCTGAATCAGGCGACCATGGATATCGTAGAGGTTACTGATGGTCTGGCCGAGGGGATTGGTGACGGTCACAGGTAAGCCGCCGGGGTCAAAGCTCGTCAAGGTGGTGGGCCGGATGGAGAGACTAGGAGAGGAGGAGACGGGGAGACTTGGAGCCTCCACTTTCCATTTTCTTCCGGCGCGGTCGTAGTGGCTGGTGGTGGTGGCACCGGTGTGATCGGTGACGCTGGTGGGCTGGCCGAGGGCGTCGTAGGTGGTGACGGCGTAGGGGCGGACGAACTGGCCGCTGACGGCATCCCACATGGTGGGCGCATACACATGGGTGGGGCGGTTTCGTTCGTCATACACGGTCTCAACCACGCGGCCGAGTGGATCAGTGACAGCGATGACGTTGCCGGCAGCGTCGTATTCCGTCGTGGTGACAGCGGAGACTTGGAGACTCGGAGAAGAGGAGACGGTGAGAGGCGGGCCTTTGACCTCGACGGGGCGGCCGAGGGCGTCATAGCGGGTCGTCGTCTCATTCCCCATCTGGTCGATGACCTTCCAGGGCTTGCCGTGGTGGGTGTAGTAGCTCAGGACGGTGGGATTGTCGCTGGTATCGGTGGTGAGATCAGGCTCGGTGACCTTGATGAGGTTGCCGAGGTCGTCGTATTCGTTCAGGGTGACACGGCCGAGGGGATCTGTGACTTGGAGAGGTCTGCCAGCGAGGTCGTATTCGGTGAGGGTGACGGCGGTGAAGGCCGGGCCACCATTCAGGCCCGGATCACTCACGGTGCTGGAGATTGGCCGATAGAGGCTGTCATAGACGACGGTGGTGACGACGCCACGCGGATCGACGGTGCGGTTCGGCTTGATGGCGGAGGTGTCGAAGATGGAGCCGCCGTTGTTGTAGCCGTCGTAAGTGAAGAGGGTGGTCTTGCCGCCAGTGATGGTGGATTCGAGCCGCCCGAGGTCGTCATAAGAATGGGTGGTGAGAAGACCCCGGGCGTCCTTCTGGGAGATGACCTGGTTGCGGTTGTTGTAGAAGGTGGTGGTGACGAGATCGCCATCGTAGGACGGTAGGCTGGTGGCGGTGCCGGGTGTGCTGCCGGTGAGGGTGTAGCTGTGATCGCCAGTGCCATAGTCGCTGGTGGTGGAGGTGTCCCAATCGGGCAGGCCGTTGCCATTGAGATCGAGGGCGGTCTTGATGCGGCGGTTGCTGGAGTCATACCGGTGGAAGGTGGTGACACCGTTTTCATTGGTCTCGGAGGTGAGATTGCCGTGATCGTCGTAATCGAGGGCTTTGAAGCTGCCATCGGGGTGATCGACGCGGGTGAGGCGGCCGGATTCGTCGTAATCGAAGGAGGTGGCAAAACCACGCGCATCGATGACCTGCCGTTTTTTGCCGCCGAGGTCGGAGATGGTCAGCGAAGAGCTAAGGGCGGAGGGTGAAGAGTCGGATGCAAGCTCACCTGCGGGGGTGGCGGGGCCGGAGGTGATGGTGACCTCACGCCACCAGCCGCAGCGGTAGGTGGGGGTGGTGGTGTTCTGATTGGTGAGAATCCAGGCGCGGGAGGAATTTTCATGCCAGCCGCCGCTGAAGCCTGCGCTGCCAGGATCACCCAGCGTGGTGGTGGTGACGCTGGAGGGCATGACCTGCTCTTCGGGGGAGATGGTCCATTGTTTCGTCACTAACCCGGCGAAGACGGGATGATTGTAGCTGTAACGTGTCTCGCGGAGGATGGTGTTGGAAGCATCGAGGACTTTCTCCGCTGTTTTGAGGCCGAGAACAGGGATTGTCATGCCACCACGGGTGATGATGCGGCTATTGTCGATGGTGTACTCGGTGTGGACGCCCATGGGGTCTGTCATGCTGGTCATGATGCGGGTGTCGGCGTCGTATGTGAAGTGTTTGGTGACCGAGACGGGGCTGCTGTTCGTCTGGAGATAGCTCGTCTCAGTGAGGGGATCGTCATACCCATCTGTGCCGTAAGTGAAGGCCGTGGTGTTTCCACTGAGATCCGTCACGGATGCTAGCGCCATGCTGGCGGCGGGGTTTAGCGTGTAGGACTCGAAGGTCTCGGGAAGAGTAGAACCCAAAGGAGGTTTTCTCGTCACCTTCATGGAGGTGAAGGTCCCAACGTAGCTGAATTCGTTCACCTCTTGCGAATAGCATTTCACATTTGGAACTGTGAAATCATACGAAGTTCTGCTGCCATCCACTGCCCCGACGACAGCTGTTACGTTTGCGAAAGTGGCGCCATGCCCACCTGAACCGTTCTGCGAATTGTGAGTGGTCGAGGTTAAGACTGATTTCGGACGGCTGTAAGTCATGAAGTCGCCGCGCGGATTGGTCACTTTTTGAATGATTCTGGGCAGCCCCTGATGTGTCGTGGTGACTGTGGTGTATTCTCCCACCACCTCCTGCGACTCCGTCGCCACAGTACTGATGGTCGAATGATCAAACCCATATTCAAAGCTATAAACGTTTCCGAGCTCATCATGGATGGAAGCAAGGTTGGAGTGTATTCGAGGGGTGTATGAGGGCGGTGAATTGTATGGATCGGGTTCAGGAGTCGGCGAGATTTGAGGTTCAATATACGTCTCATTGATCACCTCATAGGTGTACTGAACCAGTGAGGAGCCACGCTCGACGCTCATCAAGTAGCCCTCATTCGAAGCCTGTTCAGGAGGGTAATTGTAACTCACGGTCTCACCATCTGGCAGTCTGACACTCGTCACCCGGCCTCTACCATTCTGCTGGATCTGAATTTGGAGACCCGGACGATCTGGATCGTAGATGCGAGAGGGGATGAGCGTACCGGTGCCAGGGTATTGATAAACAAGGCGATTCCCAAAACGATCCCGCACTTCGATCAAGCGCTGATAGGTGTTGATCGATTTGTCTGCACTGCCATTAACGCGGTCAGTGGAAAAAGTCTGCATGATACCAGCCTCTTCGTAGAAGCATGTCGTGCCGAATTTTTTTGCCAACATGTGACCACCACCCGGCAAAGGAACCAATCGGTCATTTTTAGTCTTAGCGTCGTCCTGGGCTGAGCCGTCAGGCTGCCAGACTCCAGCCAGCACCACAAATCCACGAGAGCCGCCTTGTTCATCCACAACTGAGGCGCGTGACTTGTTGTCAGGCGAGGCGTTCACGGTGAGAACCGTTCCGCCCGCATTACTGAGAGTCATTCCATTGCCTAAGCTCAGAGAGGAAGTTCCGGCTGGCTTCCCAACGGTGGAGTTTTCAAATTTGATGTACGCACAGACGTTGCTGCTCCAACCGGGCCCGAAAGGAAGAAAGGGCTTCTCAGACGCCGACAAGCCGTATTGAATGGATGACACGTCTCCTGAGACATCCCTCCGAACCATGAGGGGCAATTCAGACCCATCCGCCTTGGCATACACATCTGAAACTGAATGACGTAACAGCCCCGTATAAGCGTCAACATAAGTCTCCTCGGGATTCTCCCCTGATTCGTCTTGGCTCTGCGGCTTTGAATCGGCGAGTGGCAGGCCATTAAGACCTATTTTTCGATAACGAGATCCCGCTCCGTCCGATGCGCTCACACTCGGCGGCTCAAAATGAATTTGAGGCGGGTCGGGAGGCGGATCCAGAGGCAATGTTCCATGCGGGCACTGAGATACGATCACGCCTTCGCAGGCGCAATCGGGAACGCCGCAATTATTGGTGTCCGATTTATGATCCCCTCCGCACGACCCGCATGAAACTTTTCCATTACAACAATTCGTACACGCTGTGCCTTCGTCACACATATCTCGATCTTCCGGTGGGAGTGGGCAATCCTCTTCCAGAGATCCTGGACACGGATTTGGCACACACTTGTCATCCGTACAGGAGACATGCATGACATTGTTACAACCTTCCTCATCGTGGTCCTTCGGGCGCTCCGGACCATCCTTGTAGCAGGAGCTTGTCTCGTCATCATCATGCTCGTGATCCTTGAAGTCACAAATCAGCTTCTCTCCGCATGCTGCGACATGTGAGTGCTCCTCTTCACCGCAATGCCATTCTCCTGTTTCTTCGGGGTCACATCCACCATCATGTATGTGTTCTGCCTTGCCGCAAGCTGGAGCAGAACAGGCTGCTTGATGATCATGACAATCAAACACCCTGTCGGTGGTTGTTCCATGCTTGGATCCATCACAGGTAGTCGAATGCGTCGAAGAGCAGCGTTTATAACCATGCTTGGTGCATGTGCTTGGGTCCGCGCATGGGGTGATATGAATACCATCACATGGTATCCAGGTATCTCCTCCGCATCGCTGACAATTTCTTTCCCCGTTCTCATCGCACCAAGTGCAATCAGGAAGGTCACAATCACAGTGAGTTTGGTCGTTATTTCCTCCTCCACCGCCACCGCCTGGGCCATTCGTGGGCTGCGGTGCTTTCACATCAAACAAACTAAAGTTCCTGAGCACATTCGAGCCGACCAAATCCGTCGCCATCTGGGCCCTGTAGCGGTTCATGAGGCCGCCGGTGGTGGCGGCATTGAGAGGTTTACCGGTGGCGTAGAGGCGGGTGCGGTCGAGGGTGTTGCTCTCGCTCTTCGGGATGCGGGGATGGGAGAGGAAGCGGTATTCGGTGAGGTTGCTGAGGGTGTCCCTATCAGGGTCACGGATGGCATCGCGGGCATCACGGAGATCAAGGCGGTGGCGGTGCTCCCAGTGATCCGGCATGCCATCGCCATCGGTGTCATCATCGAGGGTGGTGGCGGAGGAACCGGGGTTCAGGCATGCTTTCCAGCCGAGGTTCCATGTGGTGTTGGCGTAGGTGAGGTCTGGCGTGCCGTGGGTGGTGGCGGAGAGCGGATCGAGGCCGAGGCGAATTTCCTCCATGTTGAGAAGGCCGTCATGATCGGCATCCTGGGTAGCATCATAGGGATCATAGGGATTGAAGCCCCAGTAGGACTCACGAGCATCCGTGATGCCATCCCGGTCCTGATCGTAGGAGGTGAAGGAGACGGTGAAGGAGACGGTGAAGGACCAGCCAACAAGGTAGGCATCGAGGTCCGTGTGGCCGTCCGCATCGAGATCCGAGCCTGCATCCGCATCACTGGCGGGATCGCGGCCATACCAAGCCTCGACGAGATCTGGGATGCCGTCGAGATCGGTATCTGCGAGGTTGACCTGATAATAATCGATCTGCTGCTGGCCGGGAAGAGAGCGGGAGAGCAGAGGGTTCTTCTGATAGATGAAGATTTCTTCGTGGTCGGTCAGGCCATCGGCATCCGTATCCACGAGGAGCGGATTTGTCTGGGCCGTACGCTCCTCGCTATCGGAGAGGCCATCGCCATCGCTATCGTGAAAATTGGGATTGGTGCCGGCGGTGTATTCATCGGCATCGGTGACACCATCCCCATCAGCATCGGGAGGCTCGAAGGAATCGTTCGTGCCATTTCGATTCCAGTCTTCCCAGAGGGAGGGGTTGGTGGGATCGCTGTCGTTGGCGTCCATGGCACTGTCTCCGTCGCTATTTGTATAATTGGGATCGGGAGGCGAGGTCGGATCGGGTGGATAGGTCGGCGGGATGTCTTGGCTGTCATTGGTGCCATTCCCGTTCCAGTCTTCCCAAAGTGAGGGGTTGTAGGGATGGCTGTCTGAGGTGTCGTAATGAGTATCCCCATCGCTATCGGAAGGTGGCGGCGGCTCCTGGCTGTCATTGGTGCCGTTGTAGTTCCAGTCTTCCCACAGCCAGCTAGTGTTAGGATGGCTGTCGGAGGCATCCATGTGGCCGTCCCAATCGCTGTCCGTGGTGGATGGATCAGGAGGCGTGCCGG
>JBILVU010000194.1:0-8788 GCA_044370285.1 Prosthecobacter sp. | reverse complement strand
GAGGAAGTGCCGGACGACGTTGTGCTGGTGGCCGAGAGCGGCATCAAGACCGTGGCGGATGCCATTCGCCTCGCCGAGGCCGGCGCGGATGCTTTGCTCGTCGGCGAGACTTTGATGCGTAGCCCAAACATCATGATCGATCTGCCCGCGCTGCGTGTGCCGACAGCGCCTCGCGAGACCGTTTGAGGAGTCTGTGAAATGAAGTGTCGGCCAGGGGCGTTCTTTGCGCCCTCTCTGACCACATGAAACGTCTCTCGATCCTCTCCCTCCTCGCGTTCGCGGCTGCCGCGCACGCGGAAATCAAACTCCCCGCCATCATTGGCGACAACATGGTGCTTCAGCAGAAGCAGGCGAACCCCATCTGGGGCTGGGACACCCCCGGCACGAAGGTCACCGTGACCTTCAACGGCCAGACGAAGACCGGCGAAGCCGATGCGAAGGGCAAATGGACCGTGAAACTCGATCCCGTGCCCGCCAGCGCCAAACCGGCGACGATGGGCATCAAGGGCACCAACAAGGTGGAGCTCAAAAACATCCTCGTGGGCGAGGTTTGGGTCTGCTCCGGCCAGTCGAACATGCAGTGGAGCCTTTCCCAGTCGTATGACGCTGATTTGGAGATCGCCACGGCGAAACACCCCAACATCCGCCTCATCTCCGTGCCGCAGGTCGGCACGCAGGAGCCGCAGGATGATTTCAAGGGCGCGTGGGCGGAGTGCTCGCCGGCCAACGCGGGCGAATTCAGCGCGGTCGGCTTCTTCTTCGGCCGCACGCTGCATCAGACGCTCGATGTGCCCGTGGGCCTGATCGACAACGCCTGGGGCGGCAGCGCGGCGGAGGCCTGGGTGCGCCGCGATGTGCTGGAGAAGGATGGACGCTTCAAGACCCTGCTCGACAGCTGGGCCGTTCGTGAAAAGGAACTCACCAGCGACGCCGCGAAGACGAAATACGAAACCGCCCTCGCCGTTTGGAAAAAGCGTGCCGACGAGGCCAAGGCGAAAAAGGTCGAATTCCGCGAGCGTGCCCCGCAGAGCCCGCAGCAGCAGCTTTCTGGCAACAACCGCCCCGCGAACATCTACAACGGTGTTTTGCTCCCCACCATCGGCTACGGCATCAAAGGTGCCATCTGGTATCAGGGCGAAAGCAATGCCTCCCGCGCCTATGAATACGGTTACCTCTTCCCGCTCATGATTCAGCATTGGCGCGACGAGTGGAAGCAGGGCGATTTCCCCTTCTACTGGGTGCAGCTCGCTGATTTCAAACCCGAGCAGCCCCTTCCCGGCGACAGCGACTGGGCCGAATTGCGTGAAAGCCAGACGAAGACACAAAACGCCATCAAGAACGGCGGCCAGGCCGTCATCATCGACATCGGCGAAGGCCGCGACATCCACCCACGCAACAAGCGCGACGTTTCCGACCGCCTTGTGCGTCTCGCTCTGGCGAAAGACTACGGCGTGAAGATTCCTTTCCGCAGCCCCGAATACAAGAGCGTCGAAATCCAGGGTAACAAAGCCATCGTCACGCTCGATACCTTTGGCAGCAATCTTTACACCTTCGACGTGCAGGAAGTGAAAGGCCTCGCCGTCTGCGGGGAGGATAAAAAATGGGTCTGGGCCACCGGCAAGCTCCTCGGGGCCGACAAGATCGAAGTCACCGCCCCCGGCGTCGCCAAGCCCGTCGCCGTGCGCTATGCCTGGAGTGACAATCCGGTGTGCAATCTCTTCAGCAAAGAGGGCCTGCCGGTGACGCCCTTCCGCACAGATGATTTCCCCATGATCACCAAGCCCGCCGCTCCCGCGAAATGAGTGAATCTTGGCCTCGAAGCCGCGAATTTTGAAATAAACGCCCGCAGTTCTGGCTGCGGGCGTTTTTGCGTCCTGCATTAATTCGTGACAAAAGAGGGGTGGCTGCTAGTCTCGCCGTCCCGTTTTTCAAAAAAACCGTCACGTCCTCCCCTTCCATTAGTTTTCCCGCACCGGTAATCGTCTGAATCGCATGAAGCTCCCCCTTCGCGTCACGCTCGCCTCCCTCGCCGCCTGTGTCTCTGTCATGGGACAGGCACCCACGACTCCTCCTGCTGCCCCCGGTGCTCCTCCCGCCGCGCCCGGAGCACCTCCGGCAGCCCCTGGTGCTCCCGCTGCTGGCGGTGCTCTGAATATCGCCCAGGAAACGGAAGCGCTCATGAATGAGGCGGTGAAGCTCTTCACCGAGGCCAAGTATCAAGAGGCTCTCTCGAAGATCGCCCAGGCGGAGAAGAACCTGAACAACAAGCCCTTCGAAGGCATCCTTTACGCTAAAGGCGCCTGCTTCTTCAACCTGGAGGACTTCGCGAAGGCCATCGAATCTCTCGAACTCTATGTGAAGGAGTTCCCCGAAGGTGGCAGCATCACCGATGTGCGAATGGCCCTGGGCCGTGCCTATTTGAAGTCCAAGCAGGGCGACAAGGGCGTGGCCGTGCTGAAAGAGGTCGTGGGCAAGTCCCCCGAGAAGAAAGCCGAGGCCGGCCTGATCATCGCAGATCATTACAAAGCGGAAAACAAGACGGAGGACGCCCTCCAGATCCTCTCCGCCGTGCTCGCCGATGGCGTGCGCAGCCCGGAATCCATCCAGGCGGCCATGATGGCCTCCCAGCTCTATGTGGCCGGTGGCAAGCTCGACGAAGCCAGCGCCCTCATGGACAAGGTGCGGAACTTTGCCTCCGGCGGCGACAACATCGCCCAGATGAACAACATCTACCTCCAACTGGGCGACCAGATGATGGAGAAAAAGGCCTTCCAGGATGCCCTGAACGCCTACCAGCTCGTCCGCCGCAAGAGCGAGATCTCGCGCATCCAGAAAGAGCAGATCGCCAAGATCGAAGCGAAGCTCAAAGTGTCCAAAGGCGATCAAAAAGCCGAACTCGAAGCGAAGCTGAAGGCCGGCCAGGAGATCCTCGCGGAGATCGAAAAGCGCACGGATTACGATGCCTCGCTCTACTACCGCCTCGGCCGTTGCTATTTTGAGATGGGCCAGCCGCCCGCCGAAGGTGCCGCCGGAGATGCCAGCCGCATGTGGCAGTCCATCTTGGCCTTCACCACCATCGTCGATGAGTTCAAAGAGTTCCCCCAACGTGATCGCTGCATGTACGGCCTCATCATGGTGAATGCTGCCCTCAAGCGCATCCCAGAGGCGCGGGCGCTTTGCGAGAAATTCATCGAGAACTTCCCGGACAGCAGCGAGCTGGGCCAGATTTCCGAGATGTACGGCATGCTGGCCTATCAGAACGGCCAGCTCGAAGAAGCGGAACGCGCCTTCAACAAGGCCTCCGGCTTCCCCAAGGCGGACCAGGAGCGTCTCCGCTACCTCAGCGGCATCGTGCTGTTTGAATTGCAGCGCTTTGAGCAGGGCCGCGCCGCCTTCGATGCCCTCATGGCAGCGAACAAGGACAGCGTTTACAAAGACGAGTGCCTCTACCGCATCGCCCTGAGCTACTTCTACCAGAACGATTACAAGAACGTGGTCAAAGCTCTGGAGACCTACATCAAGGAGAATCCCAAGGGGAACTACCTTTGCGATGCCAAATACCGCCTCGCCTTCATCACCTTCCAGGAAGGCAAGAAGGACAGAGCGCAGGAAATGCTCACCAAGATCACCGAGGAGCATCCGAATGATCAAAACGTAGGCCAGGTGCATGCCCTCCTTGGCGATATTTACAACCAGAAGGCCGATTACGAGAACGCCACGAAGCAGTTCGAGGCTGCCGTGGACAAAGCGAAGACCGACGACGTGCAAAACTACGTCATGGACCAGCTCACGGACCTCTACGTGGGCCAAAACGAGTGGAAGAAGCTCGCCGGCATGTGGCAGCGTTACTACAACACGAAAAAGGATAACGAGGAACTCTCCCTCAAAGCCATCCTTTGGATCAGCCGCTCCCACATCAAGGACCAGAAGCCTGAGGAAGCTCAAAAACTCCTCTCCGAGCACATCAAGCAGCGCATCTCCAATGCCGCCAACCAGCAAGTCGAAGGCCTGATTCAGCAGCTCGTAAACGTCGTGACGCCGAAACGCCGTCGCGCCGCCCCCGCCCCGGCTCCTGACCCGAATGCGAAGCCCGCCGAAACCGCCGCCGCTCCGGCCCCCGCCGCGCCAAAGGTGCCGGAGTATGAGCAGACCTTTGAAGAGGTGGAAAAGAAGCTCGAGGAGTTGCTCACGCCTCCGAAGGAACTCAACAACGGCACCGCCGCCATGCGCATCCTCTTTGCCAAGACCTGGCTGGCGAAGGCGATGAAGCTGCCGGATAAGACGAGCAAGTTCTTCAACATCCTCGTCGAAGTGGCGAAGGCCGAAGACCTCAGCCCGATGCTCCTCGCCATCGTGGGTGACAACGCCCGCACCAAGGGTGATCTCGACAAGGCCACCGCCTGCTACGTCCGCCTTCGTGATGTGTTCAAGAACACCGAATACTCAGATGGCGCTCCCGTGGGCCTCGCTGAGATCGAGTTCGAAAAAGGCAGCTACGACAAGGCGCTCGAACTCTTCAAAGCTGCCAGCGAATACCAAGGCAGCGCCTACATCCTTCAGTCCACCCAAGGCGTCGCCAAGGCCTCCGCGAAGCTGAAGAAATACGACGACGCCAAAAAGCTCTACGAGCAGATCGCCCAGACCAAGGAATGGCGCGGCGAACCCACCGCGAACTCCCTGCGTATGCTCGGTGACATCGAGGCTGCTCAGAACAAGCACGAGGCCGCCATCGCCTACTATCAGCGTGTCTTCATCGCCCACCAGCGCTGGAAGGACGAGATGGCCAAGGCCTACCTCGGCTCCGCGAAGTCCTTCATCGCCCTCGGCAAGAAAGAAGAGGCTCGAAATACTCTTCAAGAGATGATCAACCGTGCCGACCTCAAGGAAAAGCCGGAGACCAAGGAAGCCCAACGCCTCATCGCCACGCTCTAAACCGCCACTGAAGCCTCACTTTTGACCGTCATGCGCTCCGTTTCCCTGTTTTTCGCTGTTTGCGGCCTTCTGCTCGCCTCCGCCGGTTTCGCCCGTGCTCAGGCCATCGTCTTGAAAGACGGCAGCAAGGTCTTCTCGAACGAATTCTCCCTCGAAGGAGAGAAAATCATCCGCACCATCAAGATCGGCGAGGCCACCGCCAAGAGTGAGATCATGCGGCAGAACATCGACTCCCTCGAATGGCCCTACCCCGCCGAGCTCACGGACTCGCAGGACCTTCTCGCCAAAGGGAAAACCGAAGACGCCATCAACGTGCTGAAAAAAGGGAAGGACTTCTTCGAGAACTTCAAGGACGTGGAAGGGAACTGGTATGTCGATATCTACTTCGCCTACATCGAGGCGCTGAACGCCGGCGGAAAATTTGATGATGTCATCAAGCTCATGCCCTCCGCTCGTAATTTGAAGCTTACGGACGCTCAAAAGATGCGCCTGCGCATCATCCAGCTCGATATCGACCGTCAGACCTCCTCCGATTATCTGACCATCGTGGCCGAGGCGGAGAGCATTTTGAAGGAGACGGATGATTCCGCCGTCGGTGCCGCCCTCTGGAACATCATCGCCGATGTGCATGTGAAGAAGAAGGAGTGGGAAAAGGCTCTTCTCGCTTACCTGCGCATCCCCGTTTTCTACGGCACGCAGATGCAGCGTGTGCCAGAGGCCGAGCTACAGGCTGCCCTCATGCTCGTGAAGATGGGCCGTTTTGAGGACGCGAGTTCATTTTTCACCCGTCTCATGGCCTCTTACCCCGGATCTCTCATCGCCGAACGTGCGACGAAGGAAAAAGCCTCCATCGCTGGCATGAAGAACGAAGATCCCTCGAAGCAGACCAAGGATGAAAGCAAGGACGGCAAGAAGGATGAAAAGCCCGCCGAAGGCGGTGAGAAGCCCAAAGAGGGCGCTGAGCCTGCAAAAACTGCCGAAGAGCCAAAAAAATAACTCCACATTTTCTCACACACCCCCCATCATAACCCTCCACCTCGTTCCTCAAACATGACACGCCTCCTCCGTTCTCGTCTCGTCCCTGCCGCTCCGTTGCTCGTATTGGCGCTGGGTGTTCTCACTGGCTTCGCCTCCGCTCAGGAAGCGGCTGCCGCCGCTGACGCTCATGCTCATCCGCAGGGTGATTCCCTTATCACGCTCTTCATTCAGGGCGGTTGGGTGATGTATCCCCTCCTCGTCTGCTCCATCGCCATGGTCTGGCTCACGGTCGATACTTGGGGCCGCACCGGTGTGAAGAAGCTCGCTCCTCCTGCCCATGTGGCTCAGATGCAGGACCTCTTCCGCAGCGGTGACTACGTCGGTGCTTACCAGTTTGCCAAGAACAACAATTCCTCCTTCTGCGATGTGAGCCGCGTCTGCCTCAGCTTCGCGGGTGACGGCGAAGAAGCGGTGGAAACCGCCATGTTTGCCGAAATCAACAAGGTGAACGCCGCCATTCAGACCCGCATCAACTACCTCTCCGTTATCGGTGTGTGTACCCCGATGATCGGCCTCATCGGCACGGTGGCTGGTATGAAAGGCGCTTTCGCTGAGCTGGGTAAATCCGGCGCTTCCGATGTGGGTGCCCTCTCCGGCCACATCGGTGAGGTGCTCGTCGCTACCGCCACCGGTCTCGTGATCGCCGTGCCGGCCTTCCTCGTATTCTACTTCCTCCGTAACCGTCTCCAGGGCGGTATGGGCGGCCTCCAGGAGTGCTTGCAGGCTCTCTTCCGCAAGATGCCTTACGAACACCTCAAAGGTGCCCACGTCGGCGAAGAAGAATTCTATGCCGCCGTGCCAAACTGGGTCGCGGGTGGCGAGGCCGCTCCGGCTGCCGTGGCTGCGTAATTTTTATCTCACCCCAAGGAGACGCGGCACTGCCGCGTCTCCCTCCCGGTCAGACTTCTCACTTTTTACATTTCACCTTTAACTTCATACCACTATGGGCGGCGGCGGCGGCAATATGGAAGGGGGCGAACCGGAGTTTCAAATCGCTCCGATGATCGACGTCCTACTCGTTCTCCTCATCTTCTTCATGAGCATCACCTCCTCGCAGGTGGCGAAGATCGATAAGGAGATCACTCCTCCCGTGGCCGGTGCGGCCAAGAAGAAGGAGAAAAACCTCGCCAACGAGGGCATCATCAACGTGCGCTGGAACAACACCCGCCAGCAATCCACCCTCGTGCTCCAAGATCGTGAGTATCCGCAGACGGATGCCCTCGTGGAGCTACTCACCGATTTGAAGGCCAGAAACCCCTCCTACCGCGTCATCATCCGCGGTGACAAGGCTCTCCCTGCCGTCGAAGTCCAGAAAGTCATGGCCGTCATCGCCCAGTCCGGCATCGACGACATCTCCTTCTCCGCCCTTAACCAGTAAACTCCCGCTGCCATGTCCGCCCACGGAAAGAAGAAGAACGAAATCGAGCATGACGGAACAGCCTTGGGCTTCCAGATCGCCCCGATGATCGACGTCGTGTTCGTCATCATGCTTTTCTTCATGGTGATGGCCGGCTCCCAGAAAAAAGAGATGGAGCTCAAGAGCCAGCTCCCCGGCGTGGCCCCCGCCAGCGCCGATGCCCCGCAGGAAATGCCAGACGAGATCATCATCAAGATCGAGGAATCCGGCATCGTGCTCCTCAACGAGGAAGAATTCGACAATCCGGGTCCCGCCAAGCCTGCCGCTCCCGATCTCGACAAGCTCCCAAACATGACCGCCACGCTCAAGCGGCTCAAGCAGGAGGCCGATAACCGCAGCGCCAAAGTCATCGTCACCATCGAAGCCGAGGAACAAGCCAAGTACGAGCGTGTCATCGACGTGCTAAACTCCCTCGCCATCGCCCGCGTCTCCAACGTGACCTTCTCCGTCGGTGGCGATACCGGCTTCTGATCCTTTTGCTCCGGGCAGGAAATTCTCATCGCACCCCAAGATGCCCGCCAGCCCATGCGTGAGCATGGAATCTGAACTCTTGAACCCTCCATCAGAAATCCGTCATGAACCCTGATCCCAACCAGCAGCCACCCGCGCAGCCCGGAGCCGCTCCATATCCGCATCCCGGTGCCACCCAGCCGATGCCTCAGGGCTACCCGCAGATGCCGCAGGGGTATCCTCAGATGCCTCCCGGCTATCCGCCGCATATGACCGGCCCCATGACGATGGGTTATCCTCCCGGTTACCCCATGCCTCAGGGCTACCCGCAGATGCCTCCCGGCTATCCTCAAATGCCCCAGGGCTACCCGCAGATGCCGCCCGGTTATCCTCAGATGCCTCAGGGCTACCCGCAGATGCCGCAGGGCTACCCCCAAATGCCTCCAGGCTATCCGCAGATGCCCGGCATGATGCCGCCGCCCACGATGCCGATGCCGGCCGTGGCCCCGCCACCTGCCCCTGGCACCACCGCTCCTCTCGCTCCGGCTCAGCCTGCCCCCGCTCCTGCAGCACCGAAGCCCGCCGCTCCAAAGCCAGCGGCTCCAGCACAGCCTACTCCAGCGGCCCCGGTCGTTGCGGCGGCGGCTCCCACCGATTCTGCCGTCGCCATAGCGACGGCGATTCCCGATGATGCGGCCCATCACCACGGCGAGTTTGGTCCCGCCGAGGTCTTCCATCCCGAGGCCGTTCATCACATCGAGCCTGCGAAGCCACAAAATGCCTTCGTGAAGATGTGGAAGAAGGTTGGCGGCGGTTCGCTCACTCTTTCCATCTTTGTCCATGCGGGCATCCTCATCGCCATGGGCCTCATCGTCGTGGCGCAAAAGATGCAGGAGAAGCAGGTCGATTTCCTTCCCGGCGGCGGCACCCAGCAGGGCGCGGCGGCCAGCC
>JBILVU010000075.1:0-27900 GCA_044370285.1 Prosthecobacter sp. | reverse complement strand
AGACTGCCCTGCCCCGCTTGAAAACCCGCACTAATGTGCTCGCTACCGCTTGAGCCGTGAGCCGTGAGCCGTGAGCCGTGAGCCGTTGAGCCGTTGAGCCGTTGAGCCGTTGAGCCGTTGAGCCGTATCAGCCACGCATCGCGTTGCGAGGCAGCAGGCGTGGACCATGGAGGCGGGAGACTTCACAGATGCAGTTTATAAAGGCCTGCGCCGCAGATGGCAATCCGAAAAACCGCAGGTGCGGTAAATTAATGTGACCTACGAAGCTCACGGATTGGAGGACGGATCAGGTTCATCTGGGAAGTTGGTGCGTTTTCTGGGGGAAAGATCGTTCGACGGCCCCTCACCTAACCTCTCCCCGCATCATGCAATGAAGAAATCGGCTGCCAATCGCGGGGAGAGGGACCTGAAAGTGCGTCTCGACTCATGATCCGCGTCAGCTTCTGCCCGGTGAAGGTGAAATGGCCTCAACTCATGCCGTGCCCTTTTTCAGTCCCTCTCCCCGCAGGGCGTATCCGCCTGTTTCCTGGCGTGTTTGCGGGGAGAGGTTGGGTGAGGGGAACTGGTACGATCTGGCTGATGAGCGGACGAGTGATTTCATTCCTGGGAACCTCCTTGGCAATGTCGATCACCTTCTCACCAAAGACCGCCGTGAGCTCTTCGAGATCATAAGGCTTTTCGCTCTCGGCACTCATTCGGATTTCGGCCTTCGGATTTCTTTCGTCATTCGTGCTTACTCATTTGATTCGTTTCACTCGATTCGTTTCACTCACCCCTGCGGGGCAGCCTTTGGCTGTCTGTCTCGCTCCGCTCGGCTGTCATTCCTGCCCCGCTATGCCTTCACATGCTCTAGCAGTCGCTGAATCACTTTCTCCACCGTCACGCCTTCCGCCTCGGCTTTGTAGTTCACGAGGATGCGGTGGCGGAGGACGGGGAGGGCCATGGCGCGGATGTCGTCGGCGGTGACGTGGGTACGGTTGTGAAGGAGGGCACGGGTTTTGGCACCAAGGACGAGGTTTTGGCTGGCGCGAGTACCGGCACCCCAACTGATCCATTGATTGACGAAGTCGGGGACGCCGTCGCGACCGGGGCGGGAGGCGGCGGAGATGCGGACGGCGTAGCGGGCGACGTCTTCGGCGATGGGGACTTTGCGGACGACTTGCTGGAAGGCGAGGAGTTGCTCGCCGGTGAAGAGGCGTTGCACGGGCTCGCCTTTGCCACTCGTCGTGCGGGTGACGACGGCGACTTCATCGTCCTCACTGAGGTAGTCGATGACGATGTTGAGCATGAAGCGGTCGAGCTGGGCCTCAGGGAGAGGATAGGTGCCTTCCTGCTCGATGGGATTCTGAGTGGCGAGCACGAAGAAGGGCTCGGGCAGTGGCATGGTTTTGCCATTCACGGTCACTTGATGCTCTTGCATGGCTTCGAGCAGGGCGGCCTGGGTTTTGGGCGGCGTGCGGTTGATTTCGTCGGCGAGGATCATGTTCGCGAAGACGGGGCCGCGGCTGAAGACGAGTTTGCGACCTTCGGGGCTGTCTTCGAGGATTTCCGTGCCGGTGATGTCGGAAGGCATCAAATCCGGTGTGAACTGGATGCGCTGAAAGCTGAGGTGGCAAACATCGGCGACGGTTTTGATCAAAAGGGTCTTCGCGAGGCCGGGTGCGCCGGTGATGAGGCAGTGACCACCGGCGAGGAGGGCGATGAGCATTTCATCGACGACATGCTGCTGCCCAACGATGACCTTACCGACCTCGGCGAAGAGACGCTGGCGTGCGGTGGAGAGGAGTTCGACGACCTGGCGTTCGGAGAGCGTGGATTCAGACATGGTGCCTGCTACAAGTGCATGAGCAGGGCCGGACTTTCGGATTTTTTGCCGAAATGGGGCGCGGGGAGATTTTTATCGGACGGATCGGACCGATGCGACCGATCTGATCCTCAACCTGATCAAAGCCCAGCGGCTCTTTGGGCGTCCTGGACGAGCTTGATGAAGCGGGCACGCTCGGGGGACTCGGCCTTGGCACGGGTGGCGAGGCTGAGGACGAGTTCATTGTTGAGGCTGCCGAGCTGGCCGGCTCCGCGCATGAGCATGCCAAAGCCGACGACGGAGGATTCGAAGACAAAATCATCGCGGGCGTTTTCGAGGGTGAAGCCGCGATCGAGCACCTGGAGCTTCGAGTCATCGAAGGGGCCGACGGTCTTCTGCGTGAAGCGGGTATTGCCAACGGTGACGGTGGCAATCTGGCGGGCAGCAGGCGCTTTAATGTCCGATTTGCCATTGGGCTCGAATTCATACCAGACGACATGCGTGCCGGCCTTTTCGAGTTCGGGAGCGGCGATGTGGCGCTCGCAAAGGAAGCGGAACTGCTTCACGGCGAGCGGATCAAAGGCGATCTGCATCGGGAAAGCGGCGGCGTTCACGCTGGTGACGGCGGTTTGATTGGCCGGAAGCTGGATCACGATGCGCAGGAGGCGGTGCGTCTCATTCCACGGGCAGGTGGCGACTTCGGACTGCCAGGAGTGAATGAGCAGTTCGCTGGCCTTGGCGGGCTTTTCGGCGGCTTTGGCGTTCGCATTGGAAACGGGAGCAGCGAAAGCCTGGGTATCTTTTTTGGCCGGAGCAGGGCGAACGAGGGCGGGGAGAAGGGTGAACTTCCCCGTGGGCTCCTTCGAGGTGCTGGCAAAGGCGGCTGCGGCACCATGTGGCAGGGTGAAGCCAAGATTGAGCGGAGGCTGCGGCGCAGGCTTGGGATCTTCGGAGACCTTGGCGATCACGATGGGAGCGGGCTTGGGGGCTTCCGCGACGACCAATACGGGTTTTGCAGGCGTGGGGACGGGCTTTGGCTCGGCGATGATAGCTGGGGCAGGCTGCTTCGGCGGTGCCTCGGCGATGACGAGCTTGGTTTGAGGCTTCACCGGCTCGGGAGACGGCGGTGTGACCTCGGTAACGGATGACGCTGCCTGCGGCTGCATATGCCAGCCAAGCAGGAAGGCATCGCCGGTGAGGGCGATGACCGCGGCAGCTTTCAAGACGACGTTGAATGTGTTCCAGAAAACGGCGGGCTTTTTCACTGATGCCGGGCGTGGCATCATGGGCTGCACAAAGCGTGGGAGATTCGTCGGGTGAAGCACGGCATGGCGCTGATCGGGCGTGAGGCGGGCGCTGGGGATGGGTGCTCCATGACGCAGGGCATCGGTGACGGCTTCGATTTGCTCCAGCTCATGCGCGGCAGCGGAATTCTCGTGAAGTGCCTGGTGAATTTCACGGGCCTGCGCGGCATCGAGCTCGCCGAGGGTGTAGGCAGTGAAGTGCGGGTTGTCTTGCGGGTTCATGGCAGAAAGGGGCGGTCAGTGTTGATTGTGAGGCTGGGATTCTTCCTCAGCGAGGAGGTCCCGCAGCTTGCGGATGGCGTGGTGCATGATGAAGCCCACGTTGCCGACGGTGAGGCCGGTGATGCCAGCGATCTCCTGGTAGGAGCAGTCGTGGAGAAATTTGAGGCGGATGACCTCGCGTTGGTTGGGCCGGAGGCGGTCCACACAGCGCCAGACGTGCTCATAGAGCTCACGCTGGATGGCGAGGTGGCCGGGATCAGGGTCGTGGCAGGGAGCCGCTTCGAGGATTTCGTCATCGCCGAGGTCGAGGCGATGGTCTTTGCGCAGGATGTCGAAGGCACGATTCCGGCAAACGGTATAGAGCCAGGATTTGAGATTGTCCCGCACGCGAGCGGGCTCGGTGAGGTAGAGCTTGAGGAGCGAATCCTGCACCACATCGCGGCCACGCTCGATGTCTCCACCGAGGATGCTGGCTGCGTAGGCGATGAGGTTGCTTTCATGTTGGTCGAGGGCACGCCGCACCAAGATCGAGGCTTCATCTTGGTCGTGGCGTTCTGACATGCGTAAAGAGTGCGGGGTGGAACGAGCGGGGGCGGGTTAAATTAGGCGCTCGCAGGCATTTTGCGGGTGATTTTTCCTTCGTGAAAGGCCAAAGGAGCCGCCATGACCGCCCCAAATACCTTTCGCGTCCGCCTTTCCGCCTTTCTGGGCCTGACCGGCATCATCCTCGGCTCGATGGGTGCCCATGGAAAGATTCACGACCTGCTCGTGGCCGCGAACGAACTGGATCACTGGAAGACGGCCTCGTTTTACCACCTTCCCCATGCTGTTCTGGCCGTGCTGCTCGCCCTGCTGGCGGGCCAAGGCCGCGCCACCTCCTGGGCTTGGCGCTTCATCATCAGCGGCATGCTGCTTTTCAGTGGCTCGCTCTACCTGCTGGCCTACACACAGGTGAAATGGCTGGCACATGTCACGCCCTTCGGCGGCGTGAGTTTGATGTTGGGCTGGATTTGCCTCGCGGTAGCCAAAGGCAGAGAGTGATCAAAAAGCCCCGGAGTGCCGCAGCTCACCTTGCCACCAGCTCCACTCGGCGGTTCAGCGCCCTTCCCTCTTCCGTACTGTTCGTGCTCACGGGGGACATGAAGCTGGCACCGAGGGGTAACATGCGGTCAGCGGCGATGCCGTGCTGAGCGGCGAGCTCGGCCACGACGGCTTTGGCACGACGTTTGGAGAGGTCTTCGTTGAATTCAAAGGTGCCGACGTTGTCCGTGTGGCCGACGACGAGGACTTTGAGGTTCGGCTCGGCTTTGAGCAGCGAGGCCATCTCGGCGAGCGTGGAGGCGGACTCGGGTTTGATGTCCGCCTTGTTGAAGTCAAAGAGGATGCCGTAGATGGCCACCTTGCCGCTGGAAGAGATGGATTTCTGCATCTCGGCGGCGGAGAGATGCACCATCTTTTCCTCCATCGGCCGTGTGTTCACGACATCCACCTGGATGACGACGGAGTCCTGCGGGATGGTGACATGCTGCTTCCACGGATTCGCTTCGGAGCTAGGCAGCATGGGATGATCCCACGAACGCGCAGCGATGAAGACGGCGGCGTAGAGGCCGCCTTTTTCCATGCAGAAGTAGCGGCGCTCCTTCAGACCGGTGGTCATGAGCTGGTGATCGAGCTCTGGCACGCCGTAGTAGGCGCGGGGCGGGCCATTTCGGATCTCCCGATCTCCACCACTCCAGATGCCCGTGAAGCCAGCGTCTTTGAAAGCCATCTCGTAATTGCGGGCGATCTCGAGGGTGCTGCGCTTTCCAGCGCCGAGATTCAAATAGAGGTAGGTGCTGCGATGCGTGCGGCCTTCCACCTTGCGCACCTCCTTGGGATCATTGGAAACAGGCGAGCTGAGGCCGCCGATCTGAAGACCAAGCTCGCCGAATTTTTGCTCCGATTGCAGGATGATGGTGCTGCCTTCGTAGCGAGGAAGGTCCGGGAAGTCTTTCGTGCCCGGAGCATCCTTGGTGGGGACGAGCTTTTGCTGAGCAAAAACGCTGGAGGCACAGGCGAGGAGGGTGAGAGCGAGGTGTTTCATGGTGGGCTGAAGGTTCACGAAGCTTTCTGGCAAGATGCGGCGGGGTAATCCCCGAGAACTATAACCTCACTCTGCCTCCAAGGAAACAACTCACGCCGCCAGAGGCACGCCGTAGGGCAACTCATCGGGAATGGGGGCAAATTCGCGGATCTTGGTCCACAGGCTGGAGTAGTCCTTGTTCACATCCCCGCTGAGGCAATCGGTGATCTCATCGCCGGCCTCGGGATACTTCATCACGACTTCCTTGAAGGAGAAATTCGGGTTGTAGAAGGCATAGACGAGCTTCCGCATGTTATCGATGCCTTGGCGCATGGACTCAGCGTAGCTCGCAAAACGCTGCGGAGAGAGGTCATTGGCCATGAGAGCCTCATGCACGGCATCACCGGCTAGCACACCGCTTTTCAGCGCCAGCATCACCCCGCTGCTGAAAACGGGATCGAGAAAGGCAAAGGCATCGCCCACGAGCAGCAGGCCGGGTGAAGCGCCATACTTCGAGTGACGCGAGTACTCGCTGGTGATCCAATATTCACCCGTGGAGGCTCCCTGAGAGAGGTGATCGGCGATCCATTGGTTCTCGCTGATCTCACGTTCAAAGATCGCCTTCGGGTCCTTCACGCCATCGCGGCTCAGATACTTGCCCTCGGCCACCACACCCACGCTGACCATGTCGTTGTGCATGGGAATGTGCCAGAACCAGCCTTTGTCCGGCACAAAGGCAATTGTCGTCGCGCCTTCGTCGATGCCGCTTTCACGCTTCGAACCTTTGTAGTAGGTCCACACGGCCACTTTATTCAGATACGGATCACCCACCCGCCAGCCCTCGCGCACGGAGGCAAAGGCTTCCTTACCCGAGGCGTCGATGACGAGCTTCGCCAGCAGATGCTCCTTGCTGCTGTCCTTGTTTTGGACGGCCACGCCGATGACCTTGCCACTGTCGTCTTTGAGCAGTTGGGTGACGGTGGTTTCCTCACGCACTTCAGCCCCACGCCCACGGGCGTGATGCATGAGCATCTCGTCGAACTCCGACCGCATCACCTGCCAGGTCTGCGCAATGGTCTCGCGATCGTAGCGGTTGAAGAAATAGAAGGGCTGTGAGCGGCGGCCATCCGGCTGCACAAAGCTCACGCTAAATTTTTTCGTGAAGTGAGATTTCTTCATCGTGGGGATTAGTCCCAGCCGCTCCAGCGGCCCGAAGGTGAAAGGGATCAAGGACTCGCCCACATGATAGCGTGGGAACTTCTCCCGCTCAATGACGAGCACCTTGTGTCCATACTCCGCCAAGATCGCGGCTGTGCTGGTGCCCGCAGGGCCACCGCCAATGATGAGAACGTCGTGGTTGCTATTCATAACAACCGAAAGCTACTCCGGCATTCGATAACCCAAATACCATTTCAGCATCGCTTTGATGCCGGTTGGCGATCATTTCCCCGTTTTGACCTCACCCAGCAGCTTCAGGGCAGTTTCGATGAGCTTTTCACCGCTGCCGATTTCGTTGCGGGCACTGACGATCTCATAATTGCCCTGCGGGAAGGCCTCGCGGTTCGGGACGTAGCCGATGCTGCCATTCGCCAGTTCCGCGATGAGGGTGTGCTTGAAGGGCGAGGCTTTTTTGAGGGCGAGACCCAGTTCGACAAAGATTTCACCCGGCAGCGCCACGATGGCCAACTCCTCGCTGAAGGCCATGACCTGCACCTCGGCCAGCAGCGGCTCGTTTTGCTTCGCCACGGTCTCCAGGATGCAGACCGTCTCCGCCATCGGCACCGTGCCAAAGCTCTTCGTGAACATGTTCGCCGCCATCTCCTTTGCCTTCGCTATCTGCTCCTCCGTGAAGCTGCGGCGCTTCAGCACGACCTGCTCAGAGCGGATGCGTGGGGTGAAGGTCGTGAGCGACTTCAAATCCGCCCACGCCACATCCACCGCATCGGCCAAGGCGGTGCCGAGTTCCAGTGTGGTGCGGCGTTTGCCCGTGAAGTAATCGTTGTGATTGATGTTCCCGCAGCAGCCATTGGCAAAGATGGAGATCATCTCCGCGCCGTGTCGCTCGCTGACGAGCTTCGTGAACACACCGGGGTAGTCCGCCGAGATCTTCACCCCACCGCCGACGGACGTGGGATGCATGGCAAAGTTCAACAGCGAAGCCACCGGCTTGCCTGCGGCCTCAAAGACGAGCACGCCCACCTCAGGATCGACCGGGCCAGCGGGGCGATCCTTCGGCGTGAGCTTCTGCGGCTGCCAGATGGCCTCCGGCTGCCCTTCGCGAAGGATACGCCGGTTGAAGCTGATGCCCTCCGCCCGACCGAGGGTCGAGGAAGCCGTCACCGGCATGAGCTTGGCCTTCGCCAGCTTCACCGATTCCGCGATCCAAACCGGCAGCATGCCGGTGTAGCTCACGCCCGCGGGCGAGTTCACCTTCGTGATCTCATCCATCATCGAGCCACGCGGCTGCTGCGGCCCCGAATGCGTGTGCGTGCCAGAGATCAGCACATGATCTCCCTCGATGCCACACTCCTGCTGAATGAGCTTTCGCGCCTCCGCCACAATGGGCCGCACCGTGCCGGAAAGGTCCAGCACCACGATAACCGCATGCACCCCATCCTTTTCCATCACGAGGGTCTTCGCATACAACGGATCGAACACACCCGCCGAGCCGCGAAACTTGTAAAAGCCACCCAGCGGCGTGCCATCCTTCGGCGTGATGTCCACACGGGCCGCGCCGACACGGAATTCACCGGCGAAGGCGGATGAAACGACGAGGAGAAGGCTGGCGAGAGTGCGGAGGAACATGCGAAGACTACGCATCACCCGATGGATTCTCTCCTCTCGCTTTGACCAGCCCATGATAGACGCGGCTCGGTAGCCCGAAGGCAAAACGAATGAGCCCGTAGGCTTGAAGCCCCCACAGAATCGGTACCACCAGCCAAAACGCCAATAGCTCAGCACGCTCTGACGTCGCCGTTGGGATCTCACCCAGATTTCCGACCACGGTGAACCAGATGAGTGAAGCCCAAGTCAGTATTCCGACTCCATAAGCCAGTATTCGCGGCTGGCTCCGAACCACGATGAGGAGTGCTATCGCTGGAACGGCGCTTCTCAAGAGCCACAGCGGATTGGGTTCCCACTCGCGCCACCAGCCCGGGATTCCGCTTTCGATGAGAAGACGTCCGTGCAGCCACACAACGACCGTTATGTACAGCCAAAGGATGGCGATCACCCATCGCGTGGATGCTGGCATCCTCGGTTGCTGAACCGAAGCTGGCTCGGTAGCAGGTGCCTGGTAAGGATTAAACTCTTCGTGATCAATCATGAAGGAGCCCGGCTTTCGCTCACCACCGCGATTTCATCCACGAATAAAAGCTGTGGCCGATCTGGGCGTAGCCGGTGGGGTTGGGGTGGACGCCGTTGTTGACGGGGTAGCCGTCGAGGGGATCGAGGTTCAGTTCGGTCGGGACGAGGTGGATATTTTCGGCTTCGCGGCCGCTGAACTGCGCCAGCATGCGCTGCACGAGGCGATGCTGGATGCGCTTCCAGCCCCAGCGGGGATACTTGTCTTTGTAGTTGGCTGTGAAACCGGCCTGCCGGGCGTTCGGCGGCGTGGTGAGGCCGATGGCGAGGAGAGATTTCGGTGCGGCGCGGCGAAACTCGGCGATGAGCTTTTCGGCGTGGGCGAGTACCTCGGTGATTTTGTCATCAGGCGAGTCGGGCTTGGCGGCGAAGCAGTCGTTGATGCCCAACAGGAAGGTGACGACATCGGGCGGCTGGTTGTCGCTGTTTTCGCGAAAGTAGCGTGGGAGGTCGAAGACGGGCTTTTGCGCGGCATCGGCAAAGAGGAAGGGGCTGGTGCTCTTGCGGGCGAGCGGGCCGGCGGTGACGCCAGCGGGCTTGGGATCGAATTTGGTGAGGAAATCTGCCCATTTCCAGCCGCCGTAGCCTTCGTGACGAACGTCGGGAAGCGTGGAAGCGGGCTTGTGGGTGCCGATCATGGTCCAAGTGGGATTGCCGGGAGGGGAGAGCATCTTGGCGATCTCGTTGGGGTAGATGCTGGCATGGGTGAGGCTGTCTCCGATGATGAGAAGACGCAGCGGTTTGCCCTCGCCTGCCTGGCGTGGCGAGACGTGGAGCATGAGGCGACCGCTCTCGATGATCTGCCCGGCCTGATCTTTGACAGTGATCTCGATGGGGTGATCGCCGACGTCTTTATCGGTGGGTTTGACGGTCCAGCGACGGGCTTCACGGGTGCCGAGCGGGCATTGGAACTCGAAGCGGTAGTTTTCGGGCTTCTCGGTGAGGACGATGTTGTCGTGGTAGATGCTCATCTCCACGTCCGGCGTGGCATAAACGACGGGCGGCAGGGTGAGCTGGAGATCGCCAGCCAGCGCGGCGGTGGCGATGAGGCTGAAGAGCAGGCGGGCGATCACTTTTTGATGCGGTAGAGATTGCCTTCGGTGCGGATGAGCAGGTCGGAGCCAATGACGGCGTAGGAGGCGAGGCTGCGCTCGCCGAGGTCGTTCTGCGCGAGGATTTTGAACTGCTTGCCGGGCTGCACGACGACGCCGAGGCCTTTTTCATCCTGGATGTAGAGCTTGCCATCGGCGGCGAGCAGTGAGGCGGAGACAGGGCCGGTGCAGCGTTCGGAGTAATGGACCTGGCCGGTTTTGGCATCGGCACAACTGAGGAGGCCGTTGTCGGCGATGAAGTAGAGTTCGTCGCCGATGACGACCATGCTGGGATTGTGCGGCGCGGCTTTTTCGATCTTCCAGGCGAGGTGGGTGGCGGTGACATCGCCTTGGCCATCGGCCTTGATGGCGAGGACGAGGGGCTTGTCGTAGCCGGTGCTGATGAAGATCATGCCGTGGGCATAGACGGGACGCGGGACGACGCTGTAACCCTGATCATAATCGCAGCGCCAGATCTCGGTGCCGTCTTTGGGGTTCAAGGCGTTCACCACACCGCTACCGGGGGTGATGAGTTGCTTCTGGCCCTTCACGTCGATGAGGAGCGGGGTGCAAAAGGAGAACTTCTTTTTGGCACCGGACTGGCGGGCAAAGGCCCAGCGCTGCTGGCCGGTGGTTTTATCGAGGGCGATGACCTTCGGATCGGTCTCGGCATCGGCGGAGAAGATGAGCAGGTCTTCAAACAACACGGGGCTGCTGCCATTGCCATGCACCGGCACATAGGCATGTGCCTGCGTGGCCCAGACGGTCTGGCCGTTGGCAGCGCTGAGGCAGGCGGTGCCGAGGTGGCCGAAGTGGACGTAGAGCTTTCCATCCTCATGAATGATCGTGGGGCTGGCATGGCTGTTCTTGCGATGGGCACGCGGGGCGGCGGCCTGGAAGAGCTCCACATCCCACACGGTCTTGCCGGTGGCCGCATCGAGGGCGAGCGCCCGCAGGGAGCGGTCGGCAGTGGCTTCTTCTTTGCCACTGAGCGAGACGGCGCTGGTCAAAAAGATGCGATCACCAATGACAACGGGTGAGGACCAGCCGACGCCTACGATGGGTGCCTTCCACGCGACATGTGACGTGGCGCTCCAGATGAGCGGCAGGCTCGTGGCATCGGAATGACCCTGCGCACCGGGTCCGCGAAACTCCGGCCAATCGGCGGCGAAAAGGGCGGTGGAGGCAAAGAGGAGCGTGGCGGGAAAAAAACGTGGGATCATAGGCGCGAGCTAAAACGGGGCCTCGCAGCGCTTTTTCTCCCGCGAGATGGCTTTCTCAATACTTGCCCATTTTGGCCCGCAGCAGGTGCTTGCCGAGGATCCAGGCTTTTTGCACTTTCGGCAGGCTCACGCGTTCGCTGAAGATGGGGTAGCGGCGGCGCTTGAGCTTCTCCAGGATGGTCGAGTAGATCTCGGCCATGATCTCGGAGGCGACCATGTGCTTGCGATCCTCCGGCGGGAGAGCCTTCTGGGCGGCGCTGTAGTAACTGCGGGCGCGGCGATACTCGAAATCGAGCAGTTTATTGAGCCGCTCGCTGGGAATGCCGGAGAGTAGATCCGTCTCGGTGACGCCGAACTTTTCGAGGTCTTCCTGAGGGAGGTAGATGCGGCCGGTATCACGAGCGTCCTGGCCGACATCGCGGATGATGTTGGTGATCTGGAGGGCGTAACCGAGCTGGATGGCGTATTCACGCGTCTCCTCCTTTTCGTGGCCGAAGATCTCGATGCTGACGAGGCCGACGACGCTGGCGACCTTGTAACAGTAGCCGAGGAGTTCCTCGAAGGTCTGGTAGCGGATCTTCGTGATGTCCGAGGCCACGCCTTCGATGATCTCCGCCATCCAGGCGCGGGGAAAGCCATACTTTTTGGGCAGGTCGAGCGCTTCATCGAGGATCGAATGACCGGGTGGGGTGCCTTCGAGCACGCACTTTTTCCAATGAGAAAGCTCCCGCTCTTTGTCCTCCTCATTCACGGCGGGATCGTCGGCGATGTCATCGACCACGCGGCAGAAGGCGTAGAAGGTGATCATGTCCCGTTTGCGTTCCTTGGGAAGGCAGCCGAGCGCGAAGGCGAGGTTCGATTTCGCCTTCTGAGCGATCTGGGCGGAGGAAAGCTGGCTGCTGTTCATCAAAGAAGGTGGGAGCGTGACTCAGGCTGCCGAAACAGCGGGGGAAGGACGAGGAAAACCGTGGCGCAGCATGACAAAGATGGCCGCTAGACATAGCCAGCCACGCAGCATGGCAAGCACCAATGCGGCCAGCACGCGTGCCACCTCACGCAGCACGGCGTTTCCAGATGAAAAATGACTCGCCGCGAGGTCGGTGGCATAGCGCACGAGCGCCATCGCGACGACGGCGGTGAGCAAATAGCCGATCATCGCTGGGAGGGAACGCAGCAGCACCTTCAGCGCCATCGCTCCGGCCATCCAAAAACGTGACTGACCACCCGCCAGTGCCACGCACAGCGGCAGGGCGGCAAAAAGCAGCCACAGCTCCGGCAGCAGCCAGGTGGCGAGGCGGGAGTCCCCTGCCCTCCAACTCCAGCCGAGCATCCAGAGGAAGTTGAAGGCCCCCAGCAGCACCACGCTTTGCCAGCGGGCAAAGGTGCTCTCAAGGGCGGTGATGGCATCACGATCCGCCTCGGTATCCGAAGGCCTTTCCCAGGCCATCACCAGCCGGGACAGCCACACCTGCGTACCCGCGGCGGTGAGCGCGGCAAAGACCACACGACCCGCGAGCTTCACCGATTCGAGCCATTCCGGCAGCACCACACGCATGGCGGCGATCTCCAGCCCGGCCCACAGCACGCCCGCCACGCTCAGGCCCACCAGCACCAGCTTTTGCTCCGGCACCGGCACCCGTTCCCCATAGCGATACGGCCAGCGCCAGACTCGAATCGTGAGCAGCAGCAGCCCCAACGGTAAAACCAAGGCCAGCGGCCAAGGCGGTAGCAGCGCATGAAAAAGCTCCGTCACCTCCGTGAAAGCCCGACCGAGCAGCGACGGCCACAGACCACGCCAATCCTCCAATTCCGGGCCGGTGAAGGCCGGAGCCTCATCTCTCAAAAGCAGCAGCCCCGCCACCACCAGCACCAGAGGCTGCCGTAGCCGTAAAAAATCCCACGCATCCGAAAACTCACGCCGCAGCGGGTGCCAGCGCAGATGTAGCGCCAGCCCCACGGCCGTGCCGAGCAGCGCAAGGAAGGTGATGGAAAGCATCCGCCATCGGAGCGCAGCTTTGGTAACGGCTCAAACAGAGAAATATCTTCGCACTCCCCACAACATCCGAGAAGGTTTCTCGCTTGAAGCCTAGCTCCCGCTTCGTTTACAACAGGCCAACATCATGACTCTCGCAGCCCTTCCCGATCCCAGCGCCACGGGCGACATCTTTGTCGCCTTTCTCAGCATCGTTTTCGAGGGGGCACCTTACATCCTGCTCGGCACGCTGCTTTCGGGGATGATCGATGCCTTCCTGCCAGCCCGATTGCTGGAGCGGGTGCTACCCAAGAGCCGTGTCATCTCCACCTTCCTGGCTGGTTTTCTCGGTCTCGTCTTTCCGGTGTGCGAATGCGCCATCGTCCCGGTGATCCGCCGACTCGTTCAAAAGGGCCTGCCGGTCTCCTGCGCGGTGACTTACATGCTTTCGGCCCCGATCGTGAACCCCATCGTGGCCATCAGCACGCTCACCGCCTTCAAAGAATTCCAAAACTGGTCCTGGGACACGCCCGGCAATGCCACGATGACGATTGCTCGCCTCTCACTCGGCTATGTGGTGGCCGTGATCGTGGGTTTGATCTTCATCCGGTTGAAACCCTCGCAAATCCTCCGCGAGAAAATCGCCGCCCAGATCGACACCGCCAATGCCGCCGCGGCAGAAACCGGTCACGCGGCGCCGAAAGCCTCCTTCAATGGCAAGCTCGTTCACGCCATGCGCACCGCGATGCGTGACTTCCTCGATACGGGCATGTACTTCGCCATCGGCGTCATCATCACCTCAGTCTTCAACACCCGCGTCGATCAGGCCATCCTCGATACAATTGCCCAGAGTGATGTGCTCGCCCTGCCCTGCATCATGGGCCTGGCGATGGTGCTCAGCCTTTGCAGCACCTCGGATGCCTTCATCGCCGCGCCGATGGCCTCCTTCAGCATGGCCGCAAAGCTCGCCTTCCTCGTCTTCGGCCCCATGATGGACATCAAGCTGCTCTTCATGTACTCCGGTGTCTTCAAGCGGAAGGTCGTCCTCGGCTTCCTCATCGGTTTGTTTGTTCTCATCGGCGGTCTTGCCGTGCCGTGGATGAATCTCATTCAAAGTCTCGCCACCAAATAGCACCGCCACTTCTCACCTCTTCCTCGCTATGTCCGGCACCCGCACTCTCCTTCACCTGCTCAGCGTCGCCACCCTCCTGCTCTGGGGCGGCGTGATGCTCTTTTTCCACGTCACCGGCCGCATCATGGCCTACCTGCCGCCGGATGGCATCTTCCGTCCGATGGTGCTGGCCGCTGGCATCGGCCTCGGCGTGCTGGCTCTCTTCAATCTCCTCACCATGAATGCCGAGGACATCGGCTGCGAAGGTCACGATCACTCGCATGATGACCACGATCACGACCACGGCCATGCACACAAAGAGGGCTGCTGCGGACATGATCACAGCCACGAGCACAAACACGAGCATAGCCACAAGGAAGGCGGCTGTGGCCACGATCATTCTCACGATCATGACCATTCCAAATGCGGCCACGACCATTCGCATGATCATCAGCATGCCCACGGCTGCTGCGATCACGATCACAGCCACGAGGATCACGGTCACGCCCACGGCATTCTCGAAGAAAGCGGATGGACGGGCCGCTTGGTGGCGCTTTTCATCCTCATCGTGCCGCTTTCGCTCGCTGCCGTGCTCACGCCGGATCGTTACAGCCCGAACGCAGTGATGAACAAGGGCCTCTACAATCCCAACTACGCCGACACCTCCCGCGCTGAGCAGTTCTCGCTCAAAAACAAAACGCCCACGGCTCCCACCGCCAAGCGTGGCGAACCCGCCGTCACTCCCACAGCCCTCCCTCCCGCCACCATCGCCGACGCGCCATCCACGGACAGCAAAGCCCCTCCGATTCCTGGCACACCACCGCCTCCCACCAAGCCCGGCGAGCCACCGAATGCGGCGAACGCCCCCAAACCACCCGTCGAAGCCAAGAGCTACGGTACCTTCTCTCTCGAAGACCTCAAAAAGCAGGTGCCGCAAAACAAGGAAGGCCACTTCCTCCTCGAAGTGCCCGAGATCTACTACACCGGCGGCGATCTCGAAGTGCAGAAAGTACTCACCGGCCAGATGGTCGAAACGACCGCCCAGGTGCTCCCTGAAAAGGTCAACAACACCGATGGCCACCGCATGCGCATCTTCCGCATGCTCGTGCAGTGCTGCGCCGCCGATGCCCGCCCCTTCTCCGTGCCCATCGACTTCGGCAAGAAAGCTCCCGAATTCAAAGACATGACCTGGGTGAAGGTCACCGGCAAGATCAGCTACAAAAAGGAAGGTGATCAAACCGTGCCCCTTCTCGAAGTCACCAAAGTCGAAGAAACCACCGCGCCTGATAACGCGATGATTTACTGATCAACTCCCTATGAACGAACAAAACTGGGACACGACCTTCCGTGCACTCTTTGAACGCTGCGCCAAACTCCATCACGCGGGGGATACCCGTGGCGAAAAATGGTTCACGGATGCCGACAAGGCTTTCCTGACCTCCATCGGCCATACGACGCAGGAATTCTTCGACTTCGTCGATGACCACTGCCGCTACGGTAATGAAGGGCCGTCTCTCGAAACCTCCCTGCTCGTTGCCTCGGTGAGGCGGGACTACTTCAAAGTCATGATGGCCGAAAAGTTCAGCGGAAAAATTGTCCCGCCCTCCGAGCTGCCGCCGAAGCCTGCCGCCGTCGATGGCATCCCCTGGCTTCCCCGGCTCATCGTCAAAGCTCGTGCCAAGCTACGCGGTGAGATGGACCGTGACACCATGTTCGGCTGCGGCGGAGATCGAGCCTTCTTCCGCGAGCATCGAATCCACGCGGCCGACTTCCTCCGAGTCACCTGGGCCGCTGGCGATGACGACCGCAAGATCATCGAGTGGGTGAAGTCGAAAGCTGCGTGATCATTGACCAACAAAAAGCGGCGGGAGATCCCGCCGCTTCTTGTTTTGAGTCTCGAAGGCCGCATCAATGGTTGAAGAAGAACTCCTTCGAGTTCAGCAGCGCCCAGAAAAGGTCTTCAAAGGCAGCTTGGCGTGCATCCGGGGCATTGGCGACGGCCTGTTGAACGGCGGTCCATTCTTTCTCGACGGGCATGCGGCCAAAGACGCGCAGGAAGAGGTCCTCGGTGATCTCGCGATCTGATTTCTTCTCCTGGATCATCTTGGCGACGACGCGGCCCTGCTTGATGCGGTCGTTGACGGCATCACCATTCATGAGGTGGAGGGCCTGAGAAAGCGTGGGCTCCATTTTGACTTCGCAGGAGCAAACGGACTCGCGTTTCGCACGGCCGAAGGTGGTGAGGAAGTAGGTGGAGGTGGCACCATCGGCGATCTGCACGGCACGAGCACCGAGGGGCAGGCCCTGGAATTTGTTCGGTGTATCGGTGATCTGCGAAATGGCATCGAGCAGCACCTCGGCACGCACGCGGCGGACCTGGGCGTGGGAGAAATTGCGCTTATCGCCCGCGTTGGTCTCGTTGACCTTCGTGCTGCGCTGGTAGGTCTTGGAGACGCAGATGTCGCGCACGAGCTTGCGGAAGTCGTATTTGTACTCGGTGAGCTTCTGAGCCATCGAGTCAATCAACTCAGGATTGGAGGGAGGATTGGAAACGCGAACGTCGTCCACGGGTTCCACCACGCCGACACCGGTGAAGTGTGACCAGATGATGTTCGAGATGTTGCTGGCGAAGTAAGGATTGCGCGGGGAGGCCAGCCATTCGGCGAGCACTTTGCGGCGGTCCTCGCCGGGTTTGATCACAGGCTCTTCACCGCCGAGGAATTTGGGCTTCATGACCGCCTGGGTGAGGAAGTGGCGGGATTCGCCGCCCTTGCTGTTGTAGATGATGACTTCCTGCGGGTCATCGGTCTGCTTGCGGCCGATCTGGCTGAAGAAGGCCTTGAAGCCGTAGTAATCGCTCATCGTCCAGCGATCGAAGGGATGGTTGTGGCACTGAGCGCACTGGATGCGCATGCCCATGAAAACCTGGGCGACGTTTTCGGTGAGCTTGAGCTGGTCGAGCTCCGTCTGGTAGAAATTCACCGGAGGATTGCTCACCGTGCCGCCGGTGGAGGCGAGGAGCTCGATGACGATCTCGTTGAGCGGGACATTGCGTCCGATGCGGTCACTGAGCCAGTTGTAGTAGAGCAGCGCGTTCTTGTAGAACGGAGGCACGTTGTTGTTGATGGCGGAGCGGATCTGCAGGAGCTCGGCAAATTTCATCACCCACATCTCGGTGAACTCTTTGCGCTCCAGCAAAGCATCCACGAGGGCGTCGCGCTTGGTGGGGCTGGTATCGGCGAGGAATTTGCGTGTCTCCTCGGCGCTCGGGTAAATACCGGCGACGTCAATGTAGAGGCGGCGGATGAATTCCTGATCGGTGCAGACTTCGGAGGGGATGATGCGGAGCTTGTGGAGCTTCTCGTTGACGTGGGTGTCGATGTAATTGGCCTCGGCAAGAACCGGGCGGGTGTATTGAAGCTTGTCAGGAATGACGAGCACCTGGGAGACCGTGCTATACACATCGAAACGGGCGAGCATGAAGGCCGCGCCACGATCCCCGGAGGTCACGAGGCCATCTTTGCTGATGGAGGCGGTCGGGTCGTTGTTGGACATGAACAAGGCGAGGTTCGTCACATCGCGGTCGGAACCGTCGGAGTAGGTGGCGCGGACGGTGATCTGCTGGGTGGCGTTTTTGCCTTCGATGACGATCTGCTTCGGGTACACCTCGATGCCGGTGCATTTGGCCACGTCAGCTTTGTCATCGGGAGCACCGTTGGCGATCCACTCGATGAGGGTCTTGTTGTAGCTGGAATCGGGCTCGAAGCACTGATTGCCGGAATGAGGCACGGCACCGACGGCCTTTTCGATGAGGGCACTTTCCTCGGGAATGGCGAGGTTCAGGCGGCGGCCGGGCATCTCGCGGGTGATGCGGATGAAGTCACCGGCAGGGTCCATGCCGAAGAGGGAGGTGCGGAAACCATCTTTGCCGCGAGCGGCACCGTGGCAGCCACCTTGATTGCAACCACCGCGCATGAAAACAGGCATGCAATCGAGGCGGAAGGAGACGGCGCGGTCTTGCTGACCACCTTTGACTTCGATCTGAGCCTTCACGGTCTGTCCGCCGAGCGTGGCAGTAAGTTCGGTGGCTCCAGCATCTGCCACAGGCTTCAAATCGAGGCCGCTGAGAGAGGCGATTTTTGGATCGACCACTTTCAGGTCGCACAGGCCGGAGACATCCTTTGTGGTGGCATCCTGGAAGGTGGCGAAAACGATCACGCGATGGCTGTCACGCTTGGTTTCGAGGGAAAACTTCTCGGGCAAGATTTCGAGACGCTTCAGAGTCGGCAGCTTGGCCTGGAGATCGGCGAGGGCTTTGAGCTCGTCGGGGGATTTATAGCGCAGGGCGATGCCATCAGGCCATTTCGCGCCTTCGGCGATCCATTGTTTGATCGTGGCGATCTCGTTCGCAGCGAGCGGGCCGCCTTTGGGAGGCATGATGTCGTCGTGATCCTTCGGAAGCACGAGGCGCTCGACGATGAGGCTTTTGTCAGGCTGGCCAGCCACGAGGCCCGCGCCAGTTTCACCGCCCTTGAGGAGGTTCGCAGCGGTGTCCATGAGCAGCTTGCCCTTCACCTTGTTGGGGTTGTGGCATTCGAGGCATTTGGCTTCGAAGATGGGCTGCACGTCCTTCACGAAATCCACCGCGAAGGCGGAGGAGGTGAGGGCAAAAGTAAATAGAGCGGGGAGAGAAGCTCGCAGGGGGCTTTTCATGGGTTTTGGGGATGGGTTGTGGAAACTACGGGGTTCCACGCCCTTTTTTTCAAATCACGAGGCGAATTCGACAAAGGGCTCTTTGGCCTCTTTTTCAACGCCGACGGCTTTTTTTGCTCGTTTTGACCACCGGAACGACGGCGCGGCGGATTTCGACCTCCGGCACTTCGGCACGGCGGACCTCTTCGACAGGCATTTCGACATTTGTTCTGGCCACGAGCGCCCGGCGCACCTCGAACTGAGGCTCCACCACGGCGACCGCCGCCGGCACGGAGGCCAGCGAGGCTGCCTGCTCGATCTCATGCCTCCGCCATGGCAGCACGTTTTGAGCAGTCTCGATGATTTTTCGCGTGAGCAAAGGATCACCGTTCACGGCGGCGATGGCGGTGGCCACGATCTCAGCGGTGCAGCCCTCGCTGATGACGAGCGCATCCTCCAGCCGCGTGGTCAGCGTTCTCGGATCGTCTTGGATGGCCTTGGCCAGCGAGCCACACACATCCGCGCAGTTCATGGCACGCGGGGCTTTGCTCTTGCTTTTGGGCTGCGCCGTCGCGGCGACAGCGGTGATCAGCAGGACGAGGGAGGTTCGCATTCGAGAGATTTTTCCCAAGCTAGCACAGCGAGCCGCCTGACGACTAGCGCAAAGAATGCTCAACATCTTCCAACCATCAACAAAGCGGAGGCTTGTTTACAAACACATGAATTGAGACAGTCCGCCCCGCCCGGATAATCGTAAGTATTAGAATTTTCGCACTCATGCCTCTCACCGCGCACTTTTCGCCATGCCTTCGTACTTTGATCATGCTTGGGTTGATCACTGGACACGTCCAAGCCGCAGCCGATGACCATGCGTTCGCGGACCAGCTTGCCGCTGAAGCTGTGAAGCTCATGCCATCCGCTGCGAAATCCGCCTCCCAGGTTCTCGCACCCGCCGCGGCTGGCGACAAGGCGATCAAAGGCGAGTGGACGCTGCCAATTCCATGGACGCCGCACATTCCGACGACGGCAGCGGTGCTGCCAGATGGTCGGCTGCTCACGTTTTCCTCGAATCAACGCACCACCTTCCCCGATGGGCCGCAGTTCACCTACGCGGCGGTTTGGGACCCGGCCACCGGGCAGTTCACGGAGATCAATAACCCTTCGCACGACATGTTCTGCGGCGGGGTTTCGATGCTTCAAGATGGTCGCCTCATGGTGAATGGTGGCAATGGCATCAACGGCACCACGGCTCTCTCCAGCCTGTTTGACTGGCGCACGAATCAATGGACGCAGGTGCAAACAATGGCGGATGGCCGCTGGTATAACACCAGCGTGGCTTTGCCAAATGGCGAGGTCTTCACGGCGAGCGGAAATGGCGGTGGCAATGCCAACGGCACCCTTGAACAATGGAACACCAGCAGCGGCTGGCGCAGCATGAGCGGCATCCCGTGGGCCGCGGTGTCGAACCCGCCCATCGCCAATGCCATCGAGACGAATTGGCATCCCTTCCTCCTCGTCGCTCCCGATGGTCGCTTGGCTCATTTTGGACCTTTCGAACCGATTCGCCTGCTCAACACGTCTGGCACCGGCAGCATGACAACGACCACGGCACAGATTCCGGGCACTCACTACCCGAAACAAGGCTCCTGGGCGATGTATGAAGCGGGCAAGGTGGTCGTCGCAGGTGGTTATCAGTCCATCGACAACGGCACCATCGTGAACACGGCCTTCAAGGTCGATCTCAACAGCGCCACGCCGGTCATCACCGCCACAAACGCGATGGCCAATGCACGCTCTTTTGCCAATGCCGTCGTGCTTCCGAATGGCGAAGTGATGGTCGTGGGTGGAAACACCAGTGGGCAGTTCTTCAGCGATGCCGGCACGGTCTTCACGCCGGAGGTTTGGAATCCCACCACCGAGGCCTGGCGTGCGATGGCGGACATGACCGTGCCGCGCAATTACCACTCGCTCGCCCTGCTGCTCACCGATGGTCGCGTGTGGAGCGGTGGGGGTGGTCTTTCCGGCGATCCCGTCACCGATCATCAGGATGCGCAGGTCTTCACGCCGCCGCAGCTATTTAATGCGGATGACACCGCCGCCACCCGCCCGACCATCACCGCCGCGCCGGACCGCATCGGGCCGGGCGTGACCTTCACGGTGAATGCCTCACCCGGCGTGCAGTTCTTCAGCTTCATCCGTCTGGCCTCGCTCACGCACTCGGTGACGACGGATCAGCGTTTCGTAAAGCTCACTCACACCTCGCCATCGAGCGGCGTTTACTCGGTGGCATCGCCTTCGAGCATCAACGTGCTCACCCCCGGCTACTGGATGCTCTACGCGGTGAATGCCAGCGGCGTGTGGTCCGTATCGCGAGTGATTCAGGTCACCAATCAGACGCTCCCCATCGTCACCAATCCCGGCCAGCAAAGCATGCTGCAAAACAGCGCCGTCTCGCTTCAAATCAATGCCAGCACCGGCACGGGCACGCTGAGCTACACCGCGAATGTTTTGCCCGCCGGTTTGAGCATCAATGCTTCCTCCGGCCTCATCAATGGCAACGTCACCGCCGCGCCAGGCACTTATCAGAGCACGGTGTTTGCCACCGCGAACGGCCAGACGAGCAGCGTGACCTTCAAATGGATCATTTTGCTTCCGAATCTCGGCAGCGGTCAAATCGCCCGCGAATGGTGGACGGAGCTCGCCGGTGTCTCCGTGGCGAGTCTGACCTCCAACGCGGCTTATCCCGCCAATCCGAAGGGTCGTGATCTCACCGGCAGCTTCGAGACACCTTCCAACTGGGATGACAACATGGGCCAGCGTGTTCGCGGCTTTTTGCATGTGCCGGTCACCGGCCAGTATCGCTTTTACATTGCCAGCGATGACCAGAGTTCACTGCGTCTGAGCACCAGCGCCAATCCCACCGCCGCCACGGAGATCGCCTCGCAGCCGGATTGGACGCCACCACGCACCTACACCTGGTATCCACAGCAAACCTCCGCGCTCATCACGCTCAATGCTGGCACGAAGTACTATATCGAGGCATTGATGAAGGACGGCGCAAGCGACGACCACCTCTCTGTCGCTTGGCTCAAGCCCGGCGACACCCTACCAGCGGTCATCAACGGCACTTACCTCTCGCCTTACCTCCCGGTAGCAAATCCCGCCATCGCATGGAGCTTTGACGAAAGCGCCTGGAACGGCACCACAGGCGAGGCGAAGTCCGCCGCCAACAGCCTCTTCGCTTTGAATGGCACCGCCGCAGCCGGAGCCACGACCACCACAAGCAATCCCGCACTCGCTGGCAATCCCGGCACCTTCCGCAGCGGCACCTTCAATGGCAGCGCCCAACGCGTGAGCATCCCTTTCAATGCCGCACTGAATCCGAATGACTTCACCATCGCCGCCTGGGTGCGTGTCGATGCTCCTGCGGGCACGGCGCGATGCGTTTTGAATGCTGGCAATGGTTTTGGCCTTTGGGTAAATGCCACGGGCCAGTGGCAGCTGCGCACATCATCGAACCTCAGCGGCACCAGTGTCGTGCAGGGTCAGTGGACGCATGTGGCGGCCACCTTCCGCACCACGAGCACCAGCGGCAGCACCCGCACCGGCCTGCGCAGGCTTTATGTGAATGGCCTGAAGGTCGCCGAGAGCACGGGTTCCTACACACCAAACACTTCCCTGCCCTTCCTCATCGGCGCGGCGGATGCCGCCGGAGCCTCACCCTTCAAGGGAGCCATCGACGAGGTGGCGCTGCACCATGCGCCGCTCTCGCCGGAGGATGTCATCACGCTTCGCGACCTCCGCCATGCCTTCGGTGGCAATCAATCCCCGGTCGTCACGAATCCCGGCACGCAAAATTCCCTACTCAATGCCAGCATCTCGCTACCCATCAACGCCACCGATCCCGAGGGCGATCCGCTCACTTTCAGCGCCACCGGCCTTCCCACCGGTCTGACCATCTCGCCAAGCTCCGGCGTCATCAGCGGCACCGTGACGGTGGCTGGAAGTTACAATGTCACCGTCACCGCCAGCGATAATATCAGCCCCCCCGGCACCGCTTCATTCGTGTGGAATGTGACCACGGGCCTCACGCTCGGCACCTTGAGCAGCACGCCAAAGCCGGTGAACACGGCCATCGCGCTCACAGCAACCTCCAGCAATGGTGTGAACCCGCGTTTCAAATGGAACTTTGGCGACGGCAGCCCGGAAACTGCCTGGAGCACCAATCCAAGCACCACGAAGACCTACACCGCGCCGGGTCGCTACACCGTGACGCTCACCGCCACCGATGACACGGGCGTGATTCGCACCCGCACGCTCTTCCAGGCCGTGCATGCCGTGCTCACCAGCACACGCCCTGCTTCTTCATCGAGTATCGCCTTTGAAGACCTCGCCACGGGCAATGACCGCATCTGGTGTGTGAACCCGGACAACAACAGCGTGAGCGGTTTCGATGCTGTCACCCTGACTCGCATCGCCGAAATCAATGTGGGCACCTCACCGCGGGCGCTCGCCTTTGCTCCGAATGGCCGCCTGTGGGTGGTGAACACGGAAAGCGGCACGATCAGCATCATCAACACCAGCACCTTTGCCGTCGCCAGCACGGTCACGCTGGCTCGTGGCAGCCGTCCTTTCGGTCTCGTCTTCCACACCGGCACCGCCCGTGCCTGGCTGGCTCTCGAAGGCACCAATCGCATCCTGCGCCTCAGCATCACCAACGGCTCCACCAGCGCCACGATCAATCTCACCTCGCCGCCACGCCATCTCTCGATCTCGGCGGATGGTGGTCGCTTGTATGCCTCGCGCTTCATTTCACCGCCGGTTCCCGGTGAAAACACCGCCACGCCGAATCTCACCGGCAAAGGCGGCGAGATCACGGTGATCTCCACCGGCACGCTTTCGGTCGAAAAGACCATCCTGCTCGCTCCGAGCACAGCCGCCGATACCGAAACCTCCTCTCGCGGCCTGCCAAACTACCTCGGAGCGGCTGTCATCTCACCGGATGGTCTTTCCGCCTGGGTTCCCTCCAAACTCGACAACATCCAACGCGGCATTTTCCGCGACAACAAGCCGCTCAACCACGAAAACACCGTCCGCGCCATCGTCTCGCGACTCGACCTCGTGACGCAGGCCGAGCATCTGCCCTCGCGCATCGACATTGATAACGCCGGCATGCCCAGCGCCGCCGCGTTTGACCCGTGGGGCATGTACGTCTTCACCGCGCTCGAAGCCAGCCGCGATGTGGCCATTCTCGATGCCTGGTCCCGCACGGAGGTTTTGCGCTTCCCCGCTGGCCGTGCCCCGCAGGGCCTCGTGACCTCGCCTGATGGCTTGCGGCTCTTTGCGCACAATTTCATGGATCGCACCATCACGGTCCACAACATCGCCAGCATCATCCAAGGCGGAAATACGGCTCCCGTGACCACGGCCACGTTGAACTGCATCACGACCGAAAAACTCACGGCGACCGTTTTGAACGGCAAAAGGCTCTTTTATGATGCCAAGGACCCGCGACTGGCCCTCCAGGAATACATGAGCTGCGCCACCTGCCACAACGACGGTGGTCACGATGGCCGCGTGTGGGATCTCACTGGCTTCGGCGAAGGTCTGCGCAACACCATCACGCTGAAAGGCCATGGTGCGCATGGCCTGCTGCACTGGAGCGCGAACTTCGACGAGGTGCAGGACTTCGAAAATCAGATCCGCGGCCTCGCCGGCGGCACCGGCCTCATCACCACCGGCACGCCAAATCCTCCCATGGGCACGCCGAATGCCGGACGCAGTGCCGATCTCGATGCGCTGGCTGCTTATGTGACCTCGCTGACCAGCGAATCGAACAGCCCTTCACGCACCAGCAGCGGTGCTTTGAGCACCGCCGCCACTGCCGGCCAGCAGGTGTTCCGAGCACAAAACTGCGCCGCCTGCCACAGCGGCACGACCTTCTCCAACACCCTTCAAAACATCGGCACCCTCAAGCCCTCCAGCGGCAAACGCCTCAACGGCACGCTCACCGGCATTGATGTTCCTGCGCTTCGCGGTACGTGGGCTACCGCGCCGTATCTTCACGATGGCAGCGCCACCACACTCTCCGCCGCCATCACGGCTCATGCTGGTGTTGTTCTGAGTGCGACCGATTTGAGCAATCTCGCGGCCTTTGTCCAAAGCATCGACTCGCAACCCGCGACCGCCCCCCTGCCCTTCACCGTGGCGCTCACCACGCCATCGCTGAATGTCACCGCGCCCTTCACCGTCACCGCCACCTTCAATGCGGCGACAACCAACTTCATCGCCAGCGATGTCACCGTCACAAACGGCACGCTGTCGAATTTCACCGGCAGCGGCACCACCTACACTTTCCGCATCACTCCAACCGCCGTCGGAGCCGTCAGCGTGCGTGTTGCGGCCAGCATGGCGACCGATTCCACCTTGCTCGGTAATTTGGCGTCCAACACGCTCAGCGTGAATTTCACCTCCACGGATACCACTCGCCCAACGGTGGCCCTCACGACGCCTTCGACCCATGTCTCCGCACCCTTCGTCGTCACCGCCACCTTCAGCGAGGTCGTCACCGGCCTGCTCGCGAACGAGTTGGTGGTCACCAATGGCAGCGTCACCGCTCTCTCGACCGCTGGAGCCGTTTGGAGCGCCACCATCACACCTACCGCTGCGGGTTCCGTCAGCGTGCAAGTGCCCGCCAATGTGGCCCAGGATGCCGCCAACAATACCAACACCGCCTCCAACACGCTCGCCGTGATCTACACGCCTCCGGCGGTGAACTATGGCGTCACCGGCACCTACTACGCAGGCAAAAACTTCGAGACGCTGCGCTTCTCCCGCGTGGACCCGCAGATCGAGTTCGACTGGTCGGGTGCTCCTGATCCGCAGTTGCCTGCCGATGGCTTCAGCGTGCGCTGGACCGGCTGCATTGTCGCCACCACCTCCGGCACCTATGACATCGTCACCCGCAGCGATGACGGCGTGCGCCTTTGGCTCAACGGCACCCAGCGCATCAACAACTGGACCAACCACGGCGAGACCTGGGACTACGCCACCATCACCCTCACCGCTGGCACGCCCGTTCCTTTCGTGATGGAATTCTACGAAAACACCGGCGGTGCCATGGCCCGCCTCTGGTGGCAGAGCGCCACCGTGCCCTTCCAAGCCATTCCAAATGCCAATCTCCGCATCAACGAGAACGGCATGACCTTCGCTCCCTACCCCGCGACCTATGCCGAATGGCTCGCCAGCGGCCGAGCAGGCAGCCCCCAGGCTGCGGATAGCGACGATGTGTCTGATCTGATGGAATACGCCCTGGGCACCAGTGCCACCACCGGCATCCAGGAAGCCTCCAAAGGCCTCAGACTCGAAAAAACCGCCACCGGCACCGTCAATGCCGTCATCGAGGTTCCGAGCACCATCACCGATCTCATCTACTCGCTCGAAACGAGCACCGATTTGAAGGCTTGGGCACCGTCTGCCATCGTTCCAGCAGTCGCACCCGCCTCGCCAGGCCTTGCCCGCATCACCTGGAGCGCCGTCCCGGCCATCGCACGTCTCCGCATCACTCATAGCAGCGGCCAAAGCATTGTCGGAAACGCCGTCGCCGCCCAGATCCTCCCGCTCAACACCGGCGTGCAAACCTTTGGCCTCAATGTCACCCGAGAGCCACTTTTCATCGGCAAACCTTCCGTCATCGCGGCGAACGTCCTCACCTTTGCCGAAAGCATCACGCTGAACTCCCACGCCACGAGCGGCGAGGCCTACTACGCCGAGTTCAGCACCGGCGAGCGCATCGACGTGTTATCCTTTGGCTCCAGCACTCTCACCCTCCAGTCTTCCCCATCCGCGACGGTCGGCACTCTCGTCACGATCCGCCCCCACGCCACCCTCGGTAGCACCTTTGACAAGACCTACTTCGCCGCCGGAGCTGCTCCAAACCTCGCCGATCAGGTCCTCTTCCTCGTCAACGGCTCTTTCCAGCCTCATTACCTCGTCCAACTCGGCCAGCAGAAGCACTGGGCCGTCTCTGGAGATGCCACCCTGGCCAATCTTGACGCCAAAATCCTCCCTCCGGGCACTGGGGTGATGCTCCGCATGCTCGCCAGCCCTTCGCTGCCGTTTATCACTACCGGTCACGTCCGCACCAGCGCCTACCAGCGGCCACTCGCCGCCGGTTATCAGCTCTTCGCCAATCCTTGGCCCATTCCACTCACGCCGGAGACCGCCTCGCTCACCAGCAGCAGCTTTTTCGCCTCCTCCAGCCAGTCACTCGCCGATCAGTTCCAGCTTTGGAAAGGCGATTCCTCACGTGGAGGCAGCGGCTACACCGGCTTCTGGTTCGTCCAACTCACCGCCCAACCACCCTTCTGGACCCTCAGCGGCACCGCCAGCCTTCTTTCCCAAAATCAGGCCTCTCTCCTGCTCCCCGGCCGCGCCACCTTCATCCAAGTGCGCCCCGCTCCAGCATCACGAGCCTCCTGGCAGATACCAGCTCCCTGAGTCGAGCACGAAAAAACGAGCTGTCCTTAAGCCACCCTCTTTGGCCTGAGGCATCCAGTTCCGTTTTTTGCTTCCCTGACAACGAAGAGCAGCCTTACAGGAATGGCCTCGAAAAGCACGGTTTCTTGCGGTGTGAGCCAAGGTTACCCCTTATGGTTATTCACATTCTTAAAATTGCGGAAAGTCAGAAACAGGCCTCCTAAAAGGTGTATTCCAGAAGAAATTCATTGGGCGCCAACGATTTAGAAAGCCAGTTTCCAAGAAGGCAGGCGCAAAAATTATTTATAAATTTAACAAATTATTTACAATTTCAATTGATTTTAAAATCTCAATAACTATAATATTCATAATTCGAGATCACCCGAACGAAGTTCGGATATGTCGAAGAAATCCAATAGCCAAACCAAATCCACATCATGAAACTCACGAAAATCAATACCTCCCTCAAGGCTGGCTTCTCCCTCGTGGAAATGCTCGTCGTCATCGCCATCATCGGCATCATCGCCGCCATCGCGATCCCAAACATCGGTAACCTCAACGACAGCGCTCGTGAAGCC